>CAMWIZ010000180.1 GCA_947174455.1 uncultured Clostridia bacterium
TTAAAATCAACGTGTGGAACCCCATATCACAGCGTTACCTTAACGCCGCCCAGTGTATAGGTAAATACAAACTCTTTCTTTAAATTTTCGTCCAAAATAATTATAGTGTTATCATTGCTGACGGTTACTCCTTTAATTACGGTACTTTCACTGCCGCTTGTAACCGTCAGCATCGCTGTGTCGTTGTCAAAGCTTAGTTTGCATTCTGTTCCGTATTCTCCGCTGTACGACCAAGCGTATTTCTTCAGCTCATCAAATTCACAATTTATCACTTTCTTCCCACAGCCTGTGGCAGTAAACATCAAACACAGTAAAATTATGCAAACAATTTTTTTCATATTTGTAAAGTCACTCCTCGTATAACAGGGACATACAGATTTGATTTTTTAGATATACCCTATTATATGCTCAGTGAACCTTAAAATATTATAACCTGATATCAAACAAAATAATGGGGAAAAGGTTATTACAGCTACTGTTTTTTAAATACTTAAAGTCAAATAAAACAAAAACATAAGGGAAAATAATTATACTTTCACTTGCCCAATTTGCCTTATTATGGTATAATACACTAAATGCGAGCAGTTGAGGTTATACTGCATTTTTATTTTGTGGAGAAGCTATATGGTTGTGTTAGGCATTGACCCCGGATATGCAATTGTGGGTTACGGCGGAATTGAATACTTCAATAATAAGTATCATACATTAGGGTATGGTGCTATAACAACGAATGCAAATCAGCCGTTTGACCTCCGCCTTGAAATAATTTTTGACAGAATGAATGAAGTTTTGGACAAATGCCGACCGGATGTTATGGCGATAGAAAAGCTTTATTTTCAAAACAACCAAAAAACAGCCATAGATGTTGCACAGGCGAGAGGAGTTATTTTGCTTGCGGCTAAGCTTAAAGGTGTTCCTATTTTTGAATACACACCGTTACAGGTTAAAAGTGCTGTAACAGGGTATGGCAAGGCAAAAAAAGAACAGGTTATGGAAATGACTCGCAGGCTTTTAAAGCTTGAAAAAATTCCCAGACCGGACGATACTGCGGATGCCCTTGCAATAGCAATTTGCCATACACAGGCAAACGGCTCGCCGCTTAAGGAATTTTTAAGCAAAAGGGGAATTGAGTTTTAATGTTTTACAGTCTGAGGGGTACACTTATACATACAGAACAAGGATTTGCGGTAGTTGAATGCGGAGGTGTTGGTTATAAATGCAGCACGTCACTTATGACCATGCGTGAACTCCCGCAGCTTAACAGTGAGGTTACACTGTATACTCATATTTCAGTTAGAGAAGATGCAATAGAGCTATTTGGATTTTCCACCCCAAAAGAGCTTGAATTTTTTAGAATATTGACAGCAGTCAGCGGGGTAGGACCGAAAGTGGGTATTGCAATTTTGTCAGAGTTTACTCCTGAACAAATTGCTGTGTGCATAACCTCGTCTGACAGCAAAACGTTGACCCGTGCGTCGGGTGTCGGCAATAAGCTTGCCCAAAGAGTTATACTTGAACTTAAAGATAAAATGAAAAAGCTGAACCTTTCTGCGGTATCTGCAGGTGCTAAAGGCACAGGCAAATTAGTTGACTTTGATTCATCAAATGCAGGTAATGCTATGGAGGCTTTGGCAGTTTTAGGGTATGACAACTCAGACGTTGCACCTGTGCTTGCACAGCTTGACAGTAATCTTCCTGTTGAGGAACTTATTCGTCTGACGTTGGTGGAAATGGGAAAAAGATAGTGAGGCCTACCTATGGAAATGGATTTTGAAAACAGAATAATGTCTGCTTCGGAGCTTCCTGAGGATACACTCGGTTCGGAAAATCCCCTGCGTCCCAAAACGCTTGATGAGTATATAGGACAGGAAAAAGTAAAGGAAAATTTAAAGGTTTTTATAGAGGCGGCTAAGCAGAGGGGGGAAATTCTCGACCACGTTTTGCTCTACGGACCGCCGGGACTTGGCAAAACAACGCTTTCCGCAATAATTGCAAATGAACTGAATGTTAATCTGCGTATTACATCAGGTCCGGCTATTGAAAAGCCGGGCGATTTGGCCGCACTGCTTACTAATCTCAGCAGCGGCGATGTGCTTTTTATTGATGAAATTCACAGAATCTCCCGTGCAGTTGAGGAGGTTTTATATCCCTCAATGGAGGATTTTGCTATAGATATTATAACGGGTAAGGGTCAGATGGCTGCATCGTACCATTTGCCTTTGCCGAAATTTACGCTTGTAGGTGCTACCACACGTGCAGGGCAGCTTACAGCACCACTTAGGGATCGCTTTGGTGTGGTTCTTCGTTTGGAGCTTTATTCACCGCAGGAGCTTGCACAGATTGTCAAGAGAAGTGCGAGTATATTGAACATAGATATTGACGGGGACGGTGCGTTGGAGGTTGCATCTCGCTCAAGAGGTACGCCGAGAATTGCTAACCGTCTGTTAAAGCGTGTGCGTGACTTTGCACAGGTTATGGGCAACGGTAATATTGACTGCGATATTGCACGTATAGCATTAGATAAACTTGAAATTGACGAGCTTGGACTTGACGCAAATGACAGACGTATGCTTGAGGCTATGGTTAAGTTTTATAACGGCGGTCCTGTCGGACTGGAGACACTTGCCGCTGCCATAGGTGAAGAGTCAGTCACGATAGAAGATGTATACGAGCCGTACCTTATGCAAATCGGTTTTTTAAACAGAACTCCAAGGGGTCGCTGTGTTACCGTTGCTGCGTGTGAGCATTTGGGATTAAAGCCGCCGAACGGTGTAAATATTGGACAGCCGACTATCTTTGACGGACTTGTAAAATAAAGACAGATTAGTACAAGTTATCTATGTAATTGTAGTATTTAGTATAATAAGGAGAGTTTTATGGGCAGATTATTCGGAACAGACGGTGCAAGAGGTATTGCAAATTCAGAGCTAACCTGTGAGCTTGCCATGAATATAGGTAAAGCGGCAGCCATGGTTTTGCTTGACAGCGAAACATCAGATAAACCTACCATTCTTATAGGTAAAGATACACGAATTTCCTCAGATATGCTGGAGGGTGCATTGACTGCGGGGCTTTGCTCGGTAGGTGCAAACGTTGTGCAGTTAGGCACAGTGCCAACACCTGCTGTTGCATACCTTGTCAGACGTTACAATGCAAATGCAGGTATTATGATATCGGCATCACATAATCCGCATGAGTTTAACGGAATAAAAATATTTAACTCGGACGGCTATAAGCTGCCCGACGCACTTGAGGAAAAAATCGAGTCAATAGTAATAGACAACGAAATACCTTATCCTGTGCCGGTTGGTTCAGACTTGGGCAAGGTGACATCTCTGCCTAAAGCCGTTGATGATTACATTGACCATATTGTCAGCAGCGTGGACGGCGACTTAAAGGGTTTGAAAATTGCCGTTGATTGTTCAAACGGTTCGGCAAGTGCAACAGCCGAAAAGCTTTTTACAAAGCTTGGTGCAGACTTTACAATCATAAACGACAAGCCTGACGGAATTAACATTAACGAGAGATGCGGCTCTACTCATATGGAGGAATTGATGGAATACGT
The DNA here is from genome assembly GCA_947174455.1 of uncultured Clostridia bacterium. Taxonomy (GTDB): domain Bacteria; phylum Bacillota; class Clostridia; order Oscillospirales; family Acutalibacteraceae; genus RUG592. The sequence goes on from CAMWIZ010000180.1 coordinate 3,566, forward strand.
CAAATCCTCTGATGTTGACTGTGGTGTTGCGTTTGATGGTGACGCTGACCGCTGTCTTGCTGTGGACGAGAA
>CAMWIZ010000181.1 GCA_947174455.1 uncultured Clostridia bacterium
GGAATAACTGCACTTAATGACAATTATAGGCGTTTAACCCCTCAATGTCAAGTCCACAAAATTGGCATTGATACGGTAAATATAAAATATACTCGGTAAGATTAAAGGGTACTTTGAATATATTGCGAAAAAGTTTGCCTTCCTTGCTTTTTAGCTATGCCTTGCCTGCCTTTTGAACTTTGCTCGGCTCGTTACAATAAAAAACCTTATTTACCCACTGTGCCAGCTTATCTGTTATGAATTTAACGAATTTGTTCCAGCGTATAAGCTTCTTTATACCCTCTACCGCAAAGGAAAGTATCAAAGACCCTATTACCATGAAAACAAAAGTCAGTACTGCATATTTAAATGAATATGTAAATTTTGGGAACCATATTGCTCTTATGAATGTGTGCATATAGAATATGTTTGACGAATGCCTGCCAAAAAAATCCAAAACGGAATTAAGTACAGGTATATCTGTAACAAATTCATACAGATAGTATACAAAGTACACTGGCAAAATACTGCTAATATAGTAATAAAATTTCTCCTTGCCCCATCCTGTATTGCGTAGCTTTAGCAAGCAAAAGAGTATAAACGTTAGAATAACAAATTTAAAAATTTTTGTAACAGCCTTGTTACGAAACAGCTTTACACCCTTGAGCTTTACCAATATATCTGAATCGGCAAAAATTATGCCCAAAGGTATAGTCAACAGCCATCTGGTCATATTTGTCAGTTCCTCCGTTGAACGGAACTGAGGAACAAACAAAACAGGAAGCACAGCATAAGGTACAATCGCTAATATTCCATACTTTTTATACATAGCTACTGTAAAAGGCATAAGAAGTATAATTACTAACGCAAAACTCATATACCACCATGTACCGATAAGCAGAGGTGTATGCAGCAATCCTGCAAGACCAAGCATATCAATAATAAGGTTACATACAAAGCTTACACCTTTGCCGTACGGATTGTAGCCAACAAAAATAAGTGTTCCTGCGGTACACAATACGTATGGAATTAAAAATGAACCTAACAGAGAAATTACACGCTTTATGACAAACATAACATTATCCTGTGAATTTAATTCCAATGTGCTGTGTTTAAACTTCATAGTCTTTGTAAGTCCATATGACGACAGAAAGGCAAACATGCCCACACAAATATTCATTGACTCAAAAATGCGTACCGCCATATCCTGACTGAGTGGATAAAAACTTACATCACATCCGTTTAACCTTTCAACCGATGAAAAGCAGTGGTAGGCAATCAAAAACAGTACCGCAACACCCTTTACCACCGATGTATCTTTCTTTGAAAACTCCATCAAAATCCTCCTCTGAATTTATTTTGGATAAACTACGCTGTAGAAAACTTAATTAAAGCTGTCATTTAAAAACAAACGGTGTGACCTATCATTTTAAGCCACACCGCCTTTTAATCAAAAGTTTTCGCCAAACGGCTGATTACCACTCATCGCCATAGTAATCATCATTGTAATAATCGTCATCCTGATTGTAATCGTAGTCATAATTATCGTCGTAATTATCGTCATAATCGCCGTTGTCATCACTGCTGACACTGTTCCAGTACTCATCGTCGTCCCAGTATTCGTCATCATCACCGCTTGATGTCGTTCCGGCAACTGAGGAATCGGAGTCTGAAGTTGTATCTTTGTCAGACGATTTATCCGTATCGCTGTCGCTTGACTTTTTATCGGTATCAGTATCACTGCTTACTGTAGCTATGTCATTAACACCAAGTGACTTAACCGCTGCAATAACCTGAGGATCCTGAGTAATATCCAGTGTTGACGAGTCAAAAGCCTTCTGCTCTGCTGCTGAAAATTCTACAACCACAGACGGCACAACACCTGTACCAGAGTATGTCTGCTGACCCTTTGTCACATAGTAGAGATTAGGTATAAGAACATAGTCACCGTTAGAAAGCTGTTTTTCATCTGTTCTTGCACATGAACCCGCTGTTGTTGTGCCGACAACAGTACCCTTATTATAAGCCGCAAGCTGAGCAGCAAGCATTTCCGCAGGACCTGCGGTTTTGTTATTAACGAGAACGGATATACCGTACTCAAGCTGACTTTGGTCGGACGTGCCAAGTACAGTTCTTTTGCCCTCTTTATCTATACCGGCAAGGCTCTCACCCTCCGGAAGCATAAGGTCGAGAAGATCTATAACTACATTTATATCACCGCCGACGCAGTTTCTAAGGTCAAGAACAAGCATGCTCACCTTAGTTGTGGATTTGCTGAAATCCATAAGAGCATCTGTAAAGGACTGCTTTGTAGAACTTGTAAATCCCAAGAACTGCAAGTAGCCTACGCCCTTACCCATGTTTTTGTAAATGATGGTCTGACCTTCTGTCTCCTTCTTATAGGCAGCGTACTCATCAGCAGTCATATACTGAACGGCACTGTCACCCAGACCCTCTACATAACCACGGCACATACCTCTTACTAACTCATTTTGGTCTGTCTGACCCAAGTAATTATCTGCAATTATTTTTTCCACTTCTGCTACAAGCGGAGGTGTTGCACCGCCGTTTGACGTTCCTGTAGAGTCCGTTACGTCCTTCACCTTATTGCCGGCTATTAAATAGCCGCTTGTAAATGCAATGGCAGCTGCCACCAACACGCAAGTCAACGCAAAGCCGAACGTAGTCTTTTTTCTCATCATTAAACTCTTTCACTCCTTTTTCCGATACAAATCGAAAGATTGGTATCTAAGTACGATTCAAACTACATTTAATAATAATATGAAAACACCGATTTTGTCAATCCCACACAGAATATCTTTATCAATAATTTGGGTATTCTGTCATGGGATTATACTTAACACCGTTTAGTCGTGTTTCAAAATGCAGGTGCGGACCGCTCGACCAGCCTGTTGTACCGACATAGCCTATAACCTGTCCCTGCTGAACATAACTGCCGGAGGAAACCGTAAGCGAGGTAAGATGTGCGTACAGCGTTGCCTTGCCGTCGCCGTGGTCTATCATCATATAATTACCGTAACCGCCGCCGCAGCCGCAGTTTCCGTCATCGCCCTTGCCGTAGTTATGCACACAGTCGGAATTTGAAAGAATAACCGTACCCGACTGTGCGGCAACAACTGCCTGATTCATTATACCCCCGTCAGAAATATCTATAGCACCGTGGTTATATGAATCTCTGTCCTCATTCCACTGTGAGGATAATGTGTAATGCCCCGGAACAGGCCACATATAACCTGCCGACGGCTGTGGGTCGTCAATAATCTCAGAATATGACGGCTCCGGTTCCTGCGACGAAGGCTCAGGTTCCTGTGAGGAAGGTTCTACATAAACCGACGATATTCTGTTAGATGACACCTCGGCACGTGAGGAAACAGGTCTTGACGGGGTTATAAACGACACATATGATGAGCTTACCTCAGGTTCTCTGGAGGTTGTTGTCCCGTATGTTTCATCTTGTGATGTTGTATTTTCAGAGGAGGTATTCATTTTGGACTCTGCTGCCAAACGGCTCTCTTCAAGTGCCACTCTTGCTTCACTGGCTATTCTTGACGCCTCTGCCTGTGCAGCCTTGTCAGCATAATATGCCATAATGGCATCCTCTATCTCCTTACGCTCGGCAGAATTTTCGTCCAAATG
>CAMWIZ010000182.1 GCA_947174455.1 uncultured Clostridia bacterium
TTAGGTAGCAAAAAAATAAATGTTAAAAATTAAGACGTAATAATATACCCTTGTCTTTGAAGAATCAAGATAGCTTCGTCATAACTAACAGTTCTGTGCTGAGGAGGCAAATCAAAATTCTTGTACAAATCGGGATTGTAAGGCTCATTCTTTTTAAGGATGTTGTAAATAGCTGTAAGGAGAGTTCTTGCGATAGCAATAATGGCGATAATGAAATCGCCTTACACAATGCAGGTATAACGTATGCTATTGACCAAATTACAGACCTTGTAGCAGCAGGTGTTGACGGTATTTACCTTTACACAATGAACAATCCGTATATTGCTTTTTTAACAATATATATCCAATTGCCCTATACGTAATCAGGCTCTTGTTATTTTTGATATTAAACTTGTATAAAAATAGCCGGAGTAATTCCAGACATCAAGTGTCTGATGAATTAACTCCGGCTTTTAATGTCTATCCTGAACCTGAATCCGCAAAGTTCGTATCCTCATAAAGTACAATAAAACCTGATAAAACCTGTGTTTTTGGCTTATTATTTTCCGAAGTTTTCTTCACCAAATGGGTGAAATAAAATAAGAATAATAAATTGCTCAAAAACTCAATGTCTATGCGGATTTTAGATGCTTCGTTATTTTTGAGTTCTGCGGATTCAGGCTGAGATCAATGCTGCTACTCAGAATGAATGGACGTAACATAACAAATAAGATACCATATTGGGAATAACTTTGTTATTGCTATTTCTAGATTTCTCGGAAGTCGGATTTCCAAGTAAGACCGTAATTTCAATATATTTTAAAGTATGCTTACGAACTTTGACAAGGATTTGTGGTATACCATATTTGAAAGGGTAGCAATAGGTGCTAACAATAGTCTAGCCTTTAAGCTTAAAAATAATGATTATATTAAAAACTAATTATTAAGGAATGTTCGACATTCAAAGCGGAAGAATTTCAAATGTGTTCCGGAGTGTGATGTTTTTGCTGGAAAAATCAGATAAAGACGAAAGTGACCCACGAAACGATTAGATTGAAAGTGACACCTTGAAACAATTTGCATTTGCGGTTTCTAAAGCTAATGTGATATCAGGCTTATTTTTTAATTGACTTAGCAAAGGTCAATCTTAAAAAAACAGCTTAAACACTGGAGTTTTCGGTACTTGTGATGATACTTAAATTATATCCATAATGTGAAGCAATTCCAAAAAAAGCTATACGATGGACTTCCTGCAAAAAAAGCGAGTCAAAAATGAGGATGCGGTAAAAAAGGTACACATACAAGAAGACCACGAAGCAATCATTCCACCTGATATTTGGCAGGCTGTTCAGCTGGAAACGAAGCGTCGGGAAGTCTATAAGCAGTACAAGGTGAAAACCTATGCGAAAAACGCAGATTCTAATATGTTTGCAACAAAGGTGGTTTGCGGTACATGCGGCAAGGTCTTTTCAAGAAAAACGTGGTCTTGCGGGAGTATCTGGCAATGTAGCGGACGGTATCGGGAGAAGTGAGTAGCTGGGTGCCAAAACCGACATACCTACGCTGAAACCATTGAGAACTTAAGCTTACTTCATGGTCCAAATGGGGTATTTGATGGGTGGAAAGGGGTAAACTGCACTACATATTGTAGTTGTACTAAAGAGTATCTGCTAAATATGATACCGAATGTTGACCATTGTTTTCAAAAAGCAGGCTTTGATAAAAAACGGCTATTTTACACACAAGGCGACTATGGACTGTTTCAATGCAGTGAGCCATGCTGCCAGGAAACCTTTGAAAATGAGGACACAATTCGTCAGATGATAGAACAACAAAGGGATATGCGTATTCCCTCTGAACTGCTTCCTATCTGTTCGTATTGCGGCAAGCCTATGACAATGAATCTACGCTCGGACGATAAATTTGTAGAGGACGAGGGCTGGCATAGGGCAGCGGAACGCTATGATAACTTCTTGCGAACACGGAGAAATATGCGGGTTCTTTTTTTAGAACTGGGTGTTGGCTACAATACCCCTGGCATTATCAAATATCCGTTTTGGCGGATGACTGCACAGAATCCCAACGCGATGTATGTCTGCATTAACAAAGGGGATGCAGTTTGCTCGAAAGAGATTAAACAGCAGGCGATCTGTATAGATGGGGATATTGGGGAAGTTTTGGATAGGATAGTATAAGGAGAATGGGATAGCTACTCTTGAATTAACGTTTCAAAAATGAAAAACAGTAAAATATGTTACACTGATTGCATTTCCAAAAGATTTATGTTACCATAATAAAGTCAGATGTATAAAAGGTACGCTTTGGATATTTTTGATTATCTGAACAACAGATGTGCAATCAGACATTTGCACAGAAATGGAGGAAGCCCAAATGGAACTGTTAAAAGGCAAGGTCGCTATGATAACTGGCGGCACAAGAGGAATTGGTTTAGCAATTGTAAGGACTTATTTAGAAAATGGTGCCAAGGTTGCACTATGTGGGTCCAGACAGGAAACAGTTGACAAAGCTCTGGAGCAACTTCGTGCGGAAAATCCTGATTATCCTATAGTCGGCTTATGCCCTGATCTTCTGAATCCTGATGAGGTCGAGGTGGCAATCACCCAGGTAAAGGAGACTTTTGGTAGTTTTGATATTTTGGTTAACAATGCAGGTGTTTCTGCTAAAGAGCCATTTTATAGCTATAAACCAGAAGACTTTACAAAGACAATGGATTTAAATGTGACTGCAGTATTTAATTGCTCTCAGGCAGCCGCAAAAGTGATGAAGGAGCAGGGCGGTGGTGTTATTTTGAATACCAGCTCTATGGTAAGTATCTATGGACAGCCTGCCGGAGTAGCTTATCCGACTTCTAAATTTGCTGTAAATGGTATGACCAAATCGCTGGCGAGAGAGCTGGCAAAGGACAATATTCGTGTCAACGCAGTGGCTCCCGGTGTTACCAAGACAGATATGGTAGCAGCATTACCGGAAGAAATGATTAAGCCTCTGATTGCTACTATTCCTCTTGGCAGAATAGGAGAGCCTGAGGATATTGCGAATGCATTTCTCTTTTTGGGAAGTGATCTGGCTAGCTATATCACAGGTGTGGTATTATCTGTTGACGGAGCTGCAAGAAGCTGAATGCCGTGTGTAATATTTTCTGTAACTGAAAGAGATTGCAACAGTGCCGCCTTTTACTTATCGCAGAAGGCGGCACTGTTTTTTACTGCATTGAAATCAGGAATATCATTGCTCGGCCGCAAAGGATTTTAAGCCTAATAATCACCTGGACGGACACAGAAAACCGCTGTCAGAAACCTGCTTTTATAACAGTGTGCCGAAACGGTATAAGTCGGCAAAAGGTCATAGAAATAACAAGATGCTGATGGAAGCCGGAGTGCTTTCCTTATAAACAGAATGGAAAGGAAAAGAAAAATGGTACAATAAACATAACACCCCGGTAATTATCAAGTATCCGTTTTGGCGGATGACTGCACATAATCCAAAGGCTGCCTATGCATGTATCAATTATGGTGAAGCAGTCTGTTTGCATTGACGTGATATAGGGAAGGTCTTGGAAGAGTTGGAAGAGTTGAAACAGTGAAATTGATTTATTTGACAAGATATGGTATAATGA
>CAMWIZ010000183.1 GCA_947174455.1 uncultured Clostridia bacterium
GTTATAACCCTGGAAAAGGTTTCAAAATACTATACAAAACGGCCTGCACTTGCTGATACCACGTTCGCTGTAAATAAAGGCGATTTCTTTGGTATTGCAGGGCCAAAAAAAGCAGGCAAAAGCATAATAGTTAATCTTGTTATGGATTTTATTCGACCTACTGACGGTATTATTACAGTTTTGAGCGAAAGATCCGACAAAATGACTGTTGAAACACGGCGTAAAATTGGCTTTATGCCGTCCAATCCCACCTACTGCGAAACTATGAAAGCAATAGATGTTATCAAAACGGCCGCCAAAATGAAAGGTGTGTCTGACTTTGACTCAGTTGTCACATTGTGCAAGCATTTTAACATTGAGCGTGGCAGACGCATAAGCAGCCTTCCGCTTAGCAGCCGTAAGAAGGTAGCAATAGTAATTGCACTTATGGGTAATCCTCAGCTTATTATAATGGACAATGCCTTTGTCGGTCTTGATGCCGAAATAAAAAACAAACTTGCCCGTTACCTTATAGATTTGAACGAAAAGGGTGTTACAGTTGTTATAACCGACCGCAACACGGACTTACTTCAGCAGATTTGCTCCCGAATTGCCATAATGAGAAAAGGCTCACTTCTTGAAATATCAGAAAAAAATGTTCTGATGAAAAGCGATACCCGACGTGTAAGCATTAAAACAAGTGACGATTTGTCAGCACTCTATTCGCTGTTCCAAATTACAGAGATTACCGAGGAAAACGGCTACATCTCTTTTCTCTATAAAAAGGATATCAATTTGCTTATAGATGCACTTACGCATTACAATTTGGACGACCTTCAAATTACCCTTCCATCGCTGGGCGATGCTTTGGTACGCTACTACGAAAAACAGCTTGAACAGGAAAACGGAGGTGTACGTTAATGAATAGTTTTTTGTCTTTCCCTCTTCTATATTACAATTTAAGATCGAGAACGAAAAATTTTGTTGTTTGGTCATTGATTTCATTATGTCTATTCATACTTATTATTGTTATGTTTATGAATATCCTAAACGCAGGTCTGCCAAGCTTTATAAACGATATGTTGGCTGCCGTTTCTGGCGGAAACGGCAACTCCCTACCGGATTTTTCTGACTTCAACGTGGATTTTGGTGTTTGTATGCAGATAATGCTTGTAGTGGGTTGTGTCTATGCTTCCTATTTGGGGGCCTCGGCTATATCAAACGGCGACGGCGACATTACATTTATTTATGCCCAGCCTATTACCAGACTTTGCACCGTACTCACAACCTTTGTAGCTCAGATTGTAATACTTTTCTTTTACAATTTGGTGGTCTTACTCGTATCGGCTGCGGTGCTGTACTCAAACAACAAAATGATGAATATGGGACGTGTTGCCATGGCGGTACTGGCATTTATTTTGATAGAAGCCGTATACCTTTCATTGTCCCTTCTTTTCTCAACATTTATGAACAGCGTCTCGCAGGCCACATCTATATCTGCTGTAACAGTTACTGCAACAGTGGTATGTGCTATTGTAGGTGCAATCCCTTCACTGGGAGTATTCAAAATTCTTTCCCCATACGCATATCTTAGTGTGTACTCTATAGTTACAGGCGGAGGAAAAATGTTCTTTATGGGAATAGTTGCAAGCTTTGTACTGATTATAGTATCAGCAACACTGAGCTGTATAAGGTACGAGAAAATAGACTTTTTATTGGACTAATAACTTTATGTAAAAGGTGCGATTATGAGAATATTGATTTTATCAGCAAAAACCGGCGGCGGTCATATGCGTGCGGCACAGGCACTGCAGGCAGTTATAAATGAGCGTGACAGCGAAGCTACCGTAAAGATAGTAGACGGTTTGGAATATGTCAGCCACCACTTCAACAAGCTTATTGTTGACGGCTATAAAATTGCCGCCATGAAAACACCTGCCTTGTATGGATTATTCTATAAGGCGTCAAACTCCGACAGCACGATGTTTAAGCTTATGCACAAAACGAACTCTCAGTTTGCAAAGCGTTTTCTGCCGTTGCTCAGTGATTTCAGACCCGATGTAGTGGTAACAACACACCCTTTCCCAACCATTATGTTTGCAAAACTTAGAGAAAAGGGAATAACAAACATACCGCTTGTTTCCATAATAACGGACTTTGCACCGCACAGTGCATATCTGAACAAAGGCGTTTCGCACTATGTTGTGTCAAGCGAGCAGATGGTAGACGAGCTTGCGTCGGTTGGTATTGACAGAGAGGTTATTCATCCTGTTGGGATACCGATTGACCCGATTTTCTATAAAAAAGATGAAAACAAAGATGAAACTCTGAGGAGCTTAGGGTTTAATCCTGAACTTAAAACTGTTCTGATAATGGCAGGAAGCTTTGGTGTTACCGATATTTTGAAAATCTATGAAAATCTTAATGAAGTTGAACTTGATTTTCAAATTATAGTAATCACAGGTAAAAATGAAAAGCTTTTCAACGGATTTAACTCAATCCTTAATCTCAACCCTGATATGAGAATTGGCGAGGCTCAACAGGGCTTTGACGATGACACTGAACTTACACGCAAACAAACAAAAATGGTTGTCACTAAGCCGACAAAGCTGCTGTTCTTTACCGATGAGGTTCACAAGTATATGCATATATCAGACCTTATTATAACAAAACCGGGTGGTCTAACCGTAGCGGAATCGCTTGCGTCGTGTCTGCCTATGGCAATATTCAAAGCAATACCAGGGCAGGAAACAGACAATTCAGAGTATCTGTGCAACAATAATCTTGCAATAGAGATTAAAAAAAGCACTGCGGCAGACGTTGTATACAAGCTTTTAAAGTACCCGGAACGTCTTATTTCCATGAGAGAAAGCTGTGACAGGCTTAATAATAAGGACTCTGCTTTGAACGTGTATGATGTTATAAAGGCGGCAGTAGATGAAATGACAGATTCTGCTATAGTAAATTATGAGGCAATAGACCTTGACAGTGCAGAACTTGCAGATGAAATAAATCTTGATGAAATTACAAGTCTTATCGAAAGCTACAGAAAAGAGTTTGCCGATGCTGAGTTTATAATGGAGGACATAGACGAAGCGGAGCTTGAGGGAACAGAAATAATAGAAGCATTTAACAACTGATAAAAATGTGATAAAAGCAGGCTGTGACGTTTAATCATCACAGCCTGCTTTTTTGGGAATGTTTATAACCGATAATGAAAAATTGATAAAAACTATTATTTTAGATTTGCAATAGTTTTTTATGATAACCGTAAACTATCGTTGGGGAGAACCGCTTACAGCAGGTTCTCCCCCAATCAAACTTATTGATATGGAAAGGTTCACTTGTTCCCCTCTCCGCTGCTCTCAGGCAAGGTGCTTCGCCGGATGCGGCTGTTGCCCAAAGTCTTTGTCTTTTGAATCCACAAGTTTTTTCAAAAGCTTGACCAAAACTTTACAGGCTTCGCATCACGGCAGGATAATTGATAATTGGGATAGCCTTAGCAACGAATAATTTTGAATTGCTAATTAAACAATAACACAAAAAGCGGGGCAAGACACAAAGCCTTGCCCCTTTAGGAAAGAAAAATATGAAAAAGTATGAAGAAATCAATTTAATATAC
>CAMWIZ010000184.1 GCA_947174455.1 uncultured Clostridia bacterium
GTATAATATCTAAAGACTGATTCTATGTCGAAAGAGGTTTTATCCGCTGTTTTTATGGGTAAATCCTTAACGGCATAGGCTTTATTTTTGAGAAAAACCGTTTAAGCTGTTTGTACCGATATAAATAATCTTAATTTAGTATTGGAACTGCTGTATTTAATGTCGGCTTTTGGGGGATTACTGCTATGAAGATAGGTCTTGATATAGGCTCAACCACCATTAAGTGCGTTGTACTTGATGAAGAGAACAAGATTATATACTCGACATATGAACGTCATTACTCTCAGATTACGCTGAAAATAGGCGAAATTTTGAAAAGAGTGCGTTTACAGATAAAGGGTGCGGATAAAGCATGCATTGCCATATCGGGTTCTGCCGGAATGGGTGTTGCAGAAAGCTGCGGTCTTGATTTTATACAAGAGGTGTATGCAACAAGAGTGGCAGTCAACACTTTCCTGCCCGGTACAGACGTTGTTATTGAGCTTGGCGGTGAGGACGCAAAAATCCTCTTTTTGTCAGGTGGTATGGAGGTCAGAATGAATGGTACCTGTGCAGGCGGTACGGGTGCTTTCATAGACCAAATGGCTACGCTGCTCAATGTGGATATTGAGCAGTTCAATGTCCTTGCAGCTCAGCACGAGAAAACATATACCATTGCCTCACGCTGCGGGGTTTTCGCAAAAACTGACATTCAGCCGCTTCTCAATCAGGGTGCAAGAAAAAGCGATATTGCACAGAGTATATTTGCAGCTGTGGTTAATCAAACTGTTGCAGGTTTGGCACAGGGCAGAGAAATAGAGGGCAATATTGTATATTTGGGCGGCCCGCTTACATTTATGTCACAGCTTAGAAAGCAGTTTGACAAGGTTTTGGACACTGATGGAGTATGTCCCGAAAATTCTTTGTACTATGTTGCTGCTGGTGCTGCCTTATGTGCAGACAATACCATTGATTTTAGTACGGTTATAGATAAGGTTTCTAACTATACGGGCAGCGGAAATTTTGCCTACAATCCTCCTCTATTTAAGGATAAAAAAGAATATGAGGAGTTTGTGTCACGTCATAGCAGAGCAAATGTAAAGGGAAAGGATTTGCACGGTTATAACGGAAAGGTATTTATAGGTATAGACGCAGGTTCCACTACGGTAAAGGGAGTTGTCCTGTCAGAAAACAAGGAGCTTCTTTTCAGTAAGTATCTTTCAAACAGCGGAAACCCTGTGCCGATTATAAAGGAATTTTTGGAGGAGGTTTACTCCATATCTCCCAATATAAAAATAGCAGGCAGTGCCGTAACGGGATACGGTGAGGAAATAATCAGAAATGCTTTTTGTGTGGATTACGGCATAGTTGAAACGGTTGCTCATTTCACTGCGGCTCGTGACTTTATGCCTGATGTTGAGTTTGTTATTGATATCGGCGGACAGGATATAAAGTGCTTCAAGGTTCATAACGGAGCTATTGACAATATCTTTTTAAATGAGGCTTGTTCATCGGGCTGCGGTTCGTTTTTACAAACCTTTGCAAACGCCCTCGGATTTTCCATAGAAGAATTTGCAAATAAGGGTCTATACGCAAGGCACCCTGTTGATCTCGGCTCACGTTGTACCGTGTTTATGAACAGCTCCGTTAAACAGGCACAAAAGGATGGTGCTACAATAGAGGATATCTCAGCAGGACTGTCGCTTAGTGTAGTTAAAAATGCATTGTACAAGGTTATTAGAACGTCTGGACCCGATGAGTTGGGCAGAAAGATAGTTGTGCAGGGCGGTACTTTTCTTAACAATGCTGTACTCAGAGCTTTTGAGCAGGAGATGGGTGTACAGGTGGTGCGTCCTGTTATCTCAGGCTTAATGGGTGCTTACGGTGCGGCTCTTTATGCTATGAGCAAGGGCAGTGACAGGCAAAGCACTATTCTTACCGCAAAACAGCTTGAAAGCTTTGTTCATGAAATAAAGGTTACAAACTGCGGTCTGTGTCCGAATAACTGCCGCTTGACGGTAAATACATTTGCCGACGGCAGACGCTTTATTGCAGGAAACCGCTGTGAACGACCTATTACAAAGAAATCTCCTGATAAAAGCCTTAATATGTATGACTATAAGCTGAAGCTTTTGGAGAGCTACAAGCCACAGAAGGGCAGCCGTGGGCAGATAGGTTTGCCTATGGGACTGAATATGTATGAAATGCTCCCGTTCTGGCACACTTTTTTTACAAAGCTCGGTTTTGAGGTTGTTACTTCGGGTATATCCGACAAAAAGGTTTATGCAAAGGGCAACAAAACTATCCCGTCAGACACCATTTGCTTCCCTGCGAAGCTTGTTCACGGTCACGTTCAAAAGCTTATCGACATGGGTGTGAAAACTGTATTTTATCCGTGTATGTCGTATAATTTTGACGAGGGGCTCGGTGATAACCACTATAACTGTCCTGTGGTTGCTTATTACCCGGAGGTAATAGGTGCGAATATGAACAGTGTGCAGAGCGTAACATTTATTAAAGATTATGTGGGTATTCACAGAAGAAAGGATTTCCCCAAAAAGGTTATGGAGATTCTTACTAACTATTATCCTGATATAACTATTAAAGAAACGAAAGAGGCAAGTGATGCCGCTTATGCGGAGTATGAGGCACATTTAGCGAGAATACGTACAAAGGGTGACGAGATTATAACTAAGGCACAACAGGAGGGCAAGCCGATATTTGTCCTTTCGGGACGTCCGTACCATGTTGACCCAGAGATAAACCATGGCATTGACAGAATGATATCGGGCTTCGGCGTTGCCATTGTTACAGAGGACTCTGTAAGCAACAGAGTGGAGAAGTTCTCAACCACTGTGCTTAATCAGTGGACATATCACTCCAGATTGTACGCTGCGGCGAAGTATATAGCGGGCAGAAAGGATATGAACCTTATTCAGCTTGTATCATTCGGCTGTGGAGTTGACGCAATTACAACCGATGAGGTAAGGGATATTCTTGAAGCTGAGGGCAAGATTTATACTCAGATAAAAATAGATGAGATAACAAACCTCGGTGCCGTTAAGATAAGAATACGTTCTCTGCTTGCTGCTATAGGTGAGGAAAAGTAGTTTATATTTGAATTGCAACTTGTATTTGAATTATAGAAAGGACGGACGGTTATGGCTAAGCTGGAATATGATAATACGGGTCGTCTGTTATTTACAAAAGAGATGAAAGAGGAGTACACCATACTGTTCCCAATGATGGCTCCCATTCACTTTACTATACTGAGAAATATTTTTACGCATTACGGCTACAAAACGGCTCTGCTTGAAACAAACGGACCGGAGATTGCACAGGTTGGCTTGAAGTATGTTCATAATGATACCTGCTACCCCGCACTTCTCGTTATAGGTCAGTTTATACATGCTTTGCAAAGCGGAAAGTACGACGTAAACAAGACAGCATTGATGATAACTCAGACTGGCGGCGGTTGCCGTGCTTCCAATTATATACATTTGCTAAGAAAAGCACTTAAAAAGGCAGGCTTTGAAAACGTCCCCGTAATTTCTCTTAATTTATCGGGACTGGAGAAAAACAGCGGTTTTTCCATTACATTGCCTATGATAAGAC
>CAMWIZ010000185.1 GCA_947174455.1 uncultured Clostridia bacterium
GTAATAATTTATTCATCATCGTGTAATAAGTATTTAGTAAGAATTTAAGAAATTTTCCAATAACAGTCTGTAAATTTGACTTTGCTTTTTTAAAAGTGTATAATTATCAAAGTGTTAGAACACGATATTATCGTTTTAAAGAAATTTGAAAGAAGGTAGTTTTTTATGGCAAGAACAACAAAGACTGCTTCCTCAAAGAAGGCAGCGTCAAAGACAACAGCGGCTAAAACAAAGGCAGCAGCAGAGAAGGCAGCTGTAGCAGAAGAAAAAACAGTTAAGGCAGCAGAGAAGGCAGCTGTAGCAGAAGAAAAAACAGTTAAGGCAGCAGAGGTGAAGACACCTGTAGCTGAGATAAAGGTTGAGCCTAAAACAACAAAGAAAACAGTTGCATCTACATCAGCTAAAAAGACTACAGCCAAGGCTGAGGAGGCTAAGACTGAGAGTACAGCAGTTGCAGCAGAGTTTTTTGTGGAGTACGGTAATGTCCAGGCTTCTGTTGAGAAGATTATAGAGGATGTTAAAAAGACTTTCACAGCAGATGGCAACACAGAGGAGATTAAATCTGTAAAGGTTTATCTCAAGCCCGAGGAGCAGGCTGCTTACTATGTTGTAAATGACACAGTAGAGGGCAGAATGGACGTATACTTCTACTGATTTTTGGCAAAGAGCAGAGTAAAATTAGGTCTTGTTCAGGCAATGCAAATACCCTCTTTCTCATTATGAAATAAGTCCTAATGACAATTAACCGCACAGTATATCTTGTACTATTAAGATATACTGTGCGGTTTTTGGTTATCTGTATTATGTTGAATCAACAGTATTAGAGTTTATAACTTTTCCGCACGGACGTGTGCATACATTTTTCTCACATCTTCGTTCATGTTTTTTATTGTCAGTATTATGTCAGGGTGTTCCTCTTGAAAGACACAAAAAATTTGATGTGCAAATCCCTGACCCATCCACTCAACATCTTCAAAATCTAATATAACTTCGCTGAAATGTTCGTCGAGCCTGTAGCAAATACGTTTCGCCTGTGAGCGTGAAACAGGTGAGGTATCAAAAATATTTTTTATCATGATAACGGTTTTTGTCAACCCCTCGTCCACGTTCGAATACATATCAAAAATTTCTTTTGTGCTGCGTTTGGTTGCATTTGAAAGACGCATAATGACACAGGTTCCTTCTGTTTTCTCCATATCTTCTGTTTTGCTTCTTTTATATTTATTAGTTGTAAATGTATTGCCGTCGGATAAGATAAAAAATTCATCCATCATTTTGGAAGAAAAGAATATACCCTCACCTGAATGATTTTTGGAGTCTGTTGTCAGCTTACCTTTGAAAAGTTCACAAATTGCTGTTTCCTGTGTGTCAAATGAAAAATAATTCATTATCTTCTCAAAAATGCCTACTCCGTTATCCTTTATGGTAACAGTGGTGGTGAGCGGATTGGTTTCAACTGTAATGGTGACCATATCCGCACCGGAATGGTCTATGACATTGTTCATCATTTCACTAAAAGCATATTCCCATATCTGTACAACATTTTTAGGAAGATTTTCAATATGCTTTTTTAGATAGTGATTATACGCATACATTTAATCATCAAGCTTACCGTCAATTTTTTTTAGCAGATATTCCGAACGCTGGGAAGAAAGAATATATTCCCCTCTTTTCACTCTTACTATTGAGCCGTCATTCAGTAATTTATCAATATAACTGTGTACTGTGTTCTGGTTAATTCCAAATGCTTCAGCAACGTGTTTGGAGATACTCTTGTCATTGCTATCTATTTTTTCCAAAAGGTATGATGTGATAGCCTTTTTCTTTGCTTCGTCAAATTTCATATATTTCCTCCTCTTCTTGCTTATTTGTTTTAATTATAAATATTTATTCGTGATAAGTCAAGAGTTATTCGCCTTAATGCAAAAAAATATTCTATCCAACAAAATGGAATTGAAATGAATAATAATTCTAAGAAAAAAGGTGAACAAATCTCTTTGTGCAGATTTGCTCACCTTTAAAAAACTTTTAGTAAAAGAGTTACTTCTATATTCTTTTCGAAATTAAAAGTAGTATCAATCAGTAAAATCAATTCCCTCAGCGTAACGTACCGTTTCCATTGCGTCCCTTGCATAATAGTCAGCACCTATCATGTCGGCATACTCCTGTGTAAGTACCGCTCCGCCGACAACAACCTTTGCATTGCTGCCTGATTCCCTAAGCAGCTTGATTGTTTCTTCCATGGATGGCACAGTAGTGGTCATAAGTGCACTGAGTCCAACAAGCTTTATGTTATTTTCAACGGCACAGTCACGCACAGTCTCCGGCGGTACATCCTTACCGAGATCTATAACGTCATAACCGTAATTGCTCAGCAGAACCTTAACTATGTTCTTCCCAATGTCGTGGATATCACCCTTAACCGTTGCAAGAATTATGCTGCCCTTGCTCGGTTGGTCGGTATTGCTCAGAGCCGCCTTAACCGATTCAAAAGCCATTTTTGCAGAGTCCGCACTCATTAAAAGCTGCGGCAGAAATACAGTTTTATCTTCGAATCCCTTTCCGACAATATCAAGTGCAGGAATAATTTGTGTATTGACTACTTCCAATGGATCGGTAGTTTTAACAAGCTCTGCAGCTATTGCACCTGCCTTATCCTTTAATCCTTTGATGATAGCGTGCATAAGCGGATCTGCTGAGTCCTGCGTATTTACTACAGCAGCGGAAGCGGCAGAAGCTACATTTTCAGTGGTTATATTAGATGCAAATTCTATATATTCTGTACAGTTATCGTCCATTCCACGCAGTGCCCTGTAGCAGTGATAAGCTTTCATCATTTCTGTAGAGAATGGGTTCATAATTGCACAGTCAAGTCCTGTTTGCATTGCAATAGCAAAGAAAGTAGAAGTGACAAAATCTCTGTTCGGTAAACCGAAAGAAATGTTTGATACACCGAGGCTTGTATGCACACCAAGTTCTTGTTCGATAAGACGGATACTTTCGAGCGTGACATTTGCACTTTGCGTATCTGATGAAACAGTCATCGCAAGAGGGTCTACAATTATGTTTTTGCGGTCAATTCCGTATTCCTCCGCTTTATCAACTATTTCCCTTGCAATTTCAAGTCTGCCCTGTGCTGTTTCGGGAATACCGGCTTTTCCAATAGTCAAGGCTATGATAACACCGCCGTACTTTTTTACAAGCGGAAATATGGTTTCCATGCTTTCAGGTTTGCCGTTGACGGAATTTACAAGAGGCTTGCCGTTGTAGATTCTCATTGCTTTTTCCATTGCAGCAGCGTCAACCGTGTCAAGCTGCAACGGCAGATCTGTTATTGCCTGAAGTTCAGTTACTACGCTGTGCATCATTGCCACTTCGTCAATTTCGGGCAAACCGACATTAACGTCAAGTATATCCGCACCTGCTTCCTGCTGTGCTATTCCCTCGTTAAGAATATAGTCAAGATTATTGTCACGAAGTGCCTGTTTAAACTTTGACTTGCCTGTTGGGTTTATTCTTTCACCGATAAGAATAGGCACACCGCCGATTTTTACAGCATGAGTGTAGGACGAACCG
>CAMWIZ010000186.1 GCA_947174455.1 uncultured Clostridia bacterium
GAACACATATATAATTTTTAAAATTTAAACAAAAATTTGCGTTTCTACTTGTTTTTATTTTAAATTTGGTATATAATTTCTTTAAACGTTCGAAAAAGCAACAAAAACATAACATATTTTGCTTGACTTTTCAGTATAATTGCAAGTGCGAAGAGGGGTGTTTGGTTACATAATAAAATTGTACAATACTATTGCATGGGTTTTAGGATATCACGGATAATATGTTTCCGCTGCTGTCCGAGATTTTACAGAGATGACGGTTAAACTGCGGCGAGTGTCGAGTTTGTGTCATTTCGTGATTACAAGGAGGATATTATGGGTAAGAAATTTACGAGCGTGTTGCTAAGCGTGGCTTTGACTGCAACTATGGTTCCGGTTGCTTGCGTTACCGCTTCTGCCGACGAACAGGCTCAGAATTATGGCTTGGCTGAAAGAACGGCTGACGGAGTAATTCTTCATGCTTTTAATTGGTCTTATGACACAATAAAGAATAATTTGGAGGCAATCGCAGCAGCAGGTTACACAACGGTACAGACATCACCTGTACAGCAGCCGAAAAACTTCTGTGATTCTAAAGATACTTCCGGTCAGTGGTGGAAGCTTTATCAGCCGCTTAGCTTTTCAGTTGGAAATGAGAGCTGGCTTGGTACAAAGTCTGACCTTACTGAGCTTTGCAAAGAGGCAGATAAGTACGGTATCAAGATTATTTGTGATATAGTGTCAAACCATATGGCAAATAATGAGGCAGGCGATCCGTATACATATTATGAGGGAATTGCCGAATATGAGCCTGAGATTTCGGCCAATACAGATAAGTACTTTCATCAGGTAAGGAAAAACGTAGATGACAGCAACCTGAAGTATTTGTTGCAGGGTACTCTTGACGGCGTTCCCGATTTAAATACAGGTGATGAGTACATTCAGAACAGGGTTATCAGCCTGCTCAAGGAATGCATTGACTGTGGTGTTGACGGTTTCCGTTTCGATGCGGCTAAGCATATTGAAACTCCGCAGGACGGAGAGTATGCTTCAAACTTCTGGCCTAACGTTATTGGTACAGCTTCCGACTATGCTCGTGAAAAGGGCAATGAATTGTTCTGCTACGGTGAAATTCTTAATTCACCCGGCAAGGGCAGAGATATATCCGCATATACTCAGTATATTGACGTGACGGATAACAGAACAGGTGACTCCACACTTGTTAACGTTGTTAAAAAGAACGCAAGTAGGGTTGTTGCGGTGCAGGCATACACATATGCAGATGAGGTTGAAAATCTTGTTATTTGGCCTGAGTCACACGACACATACATGGGTCAGTCCGGTTCAGCAGGGCTTTCCAATACAGCCGATGTATCAAACGAGGATATCGCAAAGGCATGGGCAATAATTGCTGCAAGAAGCGATTCACACTCCCTCTACCTTGCACGTCCCGGTGTAATCATGGGTCAGGTAGGCGATTCAGCTTGGAGAAGCACAGTTGTAAGCGAGGTTAATAAGTTCCATAACAAATTTATCGGTGTATCTGATGCTGTTTACAATGACGGTGACATCGTTGCGGTTCAGAGAGGTGACAGCGGTATTGTTCTTGTAAACCTCGGCGGCAGCTCAGATGTAACAGTTACTACACAGGGCATGAAAGACGGTGTTTATACCGATTCTGTAACAGGTGCGAAGTTTACAGTTACGGCTGGCAAAATTTCGGGTAAAATCGGTACTTCCGGTGTTGCGGTTGTATATGCTGACGCTCAGACAACACCAAAGGCTGTTTTCTCAAAGGAAGACACTTCTTTCAAGACAGATACAATTAGTGTTGCACTTTCGCTTGAAAATGCAACATCGGGTAAGTACAGCATCAATGACGGTGCCGAGGTTGAGTTTACTGACACAGTAACGCTTACTCTCGGTAAAGATGCAGTGGCAGGTGACGTTATTAAGCTAAAGGTTACAGTAACTGACGGCCAAAAGACAACAACCGAAACCCACTACTATACTAAAGAAGCAGGCAGCGGCACAGGTGTGTTTGTTTACTTTGATAACACAGGCAGAGATTTCAAAAACGTGTGTGTTTACGCTTTCTATGAGGAAAAAGAGGGCGGCCAGATTGTTTACTCAACAAGCAACGGTACTTGGCCGGGTCTTATTATGGACTTTGATGAAGAAAAGAATCTGTACTTCTATGAGCTTCCTGCCGACTTAAAGGTAGGCGAGGCGAGAGTAATTTTCAGTGACGGCGGTGCTAACCAAACTTCACAAAATGGACACAAGGTTAAGTCTGACAAAATGATTTATCAGAATAATTCTTGGAAAGATTATGTAACGGATGAGGAAGTGACTGCTGTTCTCGGTGATGTCACAGGCGATAAGCTTGTAAACCTGGCTGATGCTGTGACTATTCTGCGTATAAACGGTAAGCTTGATACTCCTACACAGGTTCAGCAGGTAGCAGGTGACGTTGATAAGGACGGTATAGTGGGCGTTTCAGATGCCATTGAAGTCCTCAGATACAACGCACAGCTTGATAGTGTAGAGGGAATGGGAGAGAAATTTGTCGTTAGCGGCGGTGACTCTGATTCCGATACGGATTATACCACAGACACGGATTCAGACAGCGACGCACCTGTATCGGAAAATCTTTTCTATGCAGTTGACTCAACGGGCTGGATTTTTGATTACGGTGCAAAGCTTTGGCTTGTAAACAATGATACGGGCGACAGCATTGAGATGACTAAGGAATCACCTGATGATGATAATTCAAAGTATAGCTACTGCGAGCTTCCCGACGGCTGGACAAATCTTTCAATTTACAGAACAGATCCGTATGATACTGATATCAGTGCAGCATACAACTCGTGGAATTGCGGCACACTTACAGGCACAAACAATGCCTATAAGATGACAGGTGACGGTCAGGGAGCGTTTACAGTTTATGACCCCAATGAAGGCTCACAGAATATGCCGAGAACAATTTACTTTGACAACTCCAAGACAAAGTGGGATGAGGTTTATGTTCACGGCTGGGGTGCTACAGGACTTGATAACGGATACGAGGCTATGACTCTTGTTGACGGTACTGACAATATCTACACATATACTTTCAGTGATGATATAGAGGTTGACAACAAGTGTTTCCTGTTCACAGCAGGTGAAGAGTTCATGGGACGCAAGGGCAAGCAGACAGTAGATGTAGCAGGCGAAGCAGGTAAGAACTTCTTCAAGGTGACAACAATGAATTCCGATAAGAAGTACCAATATGAATGGTCTGTATACGGAAACTGAGCAGCAGATAAATTTTAAAAGTTTAATCTAAAAACACCGCAGCCAATGGTTATTTTGCCGTTTGGCTGCGGTGTTTTTTTGTTGTCAAAAAAGTTAAGGAATCACTAATTAAATATGGTGTTTAAATTTCAGGGATTTGAGTTTAAGTTGACGAAAAGCTGCAAGCACGATGAGTGTCTGGCCCTTAGGCGGTATTTATTCAGTGATTCCTTAAGTTGTGAACTTTTCCGGAATTGTATCAATGATGTCAGTACAGAAATTGCAAATGATATAGATTTTAATAATCCTGAATAA
>CAMWIZ010000187.1 GCA_947174455.1 uncultured Clostridia bacterium
GGGTAAGTCCGAGGGATTTGTAAATAAAAATTCGTTTTTGAGATTTACTGTGGAGAAAAGTTGTAAAGAGAAAGGAATGTTATTGTATTGAAGAGGTTTTTTGCAATTGTTGCGGTACTTACAATATTGCTTACCTGCTTTTCACTTAGTGCAGATGCAGTTACTTTTAATGTTGATTTCGAGACTGCTGCCGATTCGCTATATTTGGTAAATCTCGATACAGATACTGTTGTCTTTGACAAGAATGGACATAATAAAATGTTTCCTGCATCAACCACTAAAATTATGACATATATTGTAACGGTTGAAAACGTGGGAGATTTAAAAAATACGAAGGTGCTTGTTGACAGTGATATACTGTCACTTTTGGACGGAACAGGCAGCTCTCTATCAGGACTGCAGAACTTTAGCGGGGAATATGTTACTGTTTACGATTTACTTGAATGCCTTATGATTAAATCGGGTAACGATGCCGCACTTTTGCTTGCAAACCATGTAGGTGGCTCAATACAAGACTTTGTAGACATGATGAACGCAAAGGCGGAGGAGATTGGCTGTAAAAATACTCATTTTATGAATCCGCACGGCTTGCATGATGAAAATCATTACACGACTGCTGAGGATTTGGTCACTATGGCACGATATGCCCAGACTCTGCCAGAATTTTCGGAAATTTCCAGCAAGGTCACGGCTTATTTAAGCATTGACAAGGAGCAGGAATATCCTTTGGTTACCACTAACTATATGATTGATGATACAAGGGGCGGCTCTTATTACTATGAGTATGCTAAGGGAATTAAGACAGGTACTACAGATGAAGCCGGCTACTGCCTTGTTTCTACCGCATCAAAGGACGGTTATACATATATGTGTGTTGCACTTGGTGCACCGAGTGTGACAAGCACGGGTGAAGAAATAGAGGAAAACGGTGCTATGCTTACTTCAAAGGCTATGTATGAGTGGGCATTTAATACCCTTGAAAACAAGAGTGTGATAACCGAGGACACTATAGTTTGCGAAGTCCCTGTTGAACTTGCTTGGGAACAGGATACGGTGCATCTTGTTCCGCAGGTAGGTTATTCGGCTATTTTACCGAATAACATTGAAGGCTCCAGTATTGATATGGTAACGGACGTACCGAAGTCATTAACCGCACCAATTATAGAGGGTACTGTAATAGGAACTGTTACCATAAGCTATGCTAACCAAGAGCTTACGACGGTTAACCTGATTGCAGAGGAGACTATTGAGCGAAGTAAGTTGCTGTACTTCTTAGACAGGGCGAAAATGATAATTCATTCAAAGTGGATGATTGTTTCCATTTTGGTAGTTATTGTGCTGATTGTTATTTATACAATAATAACGGTTATTTATAACAGCAAAAAGAAAAAAAGAAAGAAAAGAAAAAAGGTTCAGCAGAAGAAAAGCATATAAGTATAATGTAACATAAAAAGAGAGTACATCACGGTGAATGTACTCTCTTTTTATGTTTTGGTATGGCTTTTTAGCCTGTAGCGTAAGAAATGCTCTTTGGTTCAGCAATATATGCAGAAATACTCAATCTTGAGAGCATCTGTAGGTGAGGATATAACGTGGCTTATAAAAAGTTGCTATGGGGGAAGCTGTTGCAGGTTTTCTCTGAAAATCATTGATGTTAATAATAGAATATTTTATATTCACAGTATTAAAAAGCTTGTCAGGGGTACTTCGCACCGAAATCAATATCACTTTTCTGATAGAAGCTTATTTAACTCTTCCATAAACGTGTTAATATCCTTGAACTGTCTGTAAACGGATGCAAAGCGAACATATGAAACTTCGTCAAGCTTTCTCAGTGCGTCCATAGCATATTCGCCGATTTCTTTAGATGTAACCTCTCTGTCGAGAGAATTTTGCAGTGATACTTCTATTTCTGTTGCAGCGGTTTCCAGCGTTTTTAGAGGAACAGGTCTTTTCTCGCACGCTCTCAGAAGACCACGCAAAAGTTTATCCCTCTCAAAGGGCTCTCTCGATTTGTCGCTTTTTACTACAATGAGCGGTATTGTCTCCACAACCTCGTAAGTTGTGAATCTCTTACTGCATCTTAAACACTCCCTGCGACGGCGAATTCTTTCACCGTCATCGGCAGGGCGTGAATCAATAACTTTGCTTTCGTCATAGGAGCAATATGGACATTTCATATTATGTACCTCCCTTTTTATAAGTATTAAGGCGTGCTTAGTTTGTGTGAACTTCTAAACAAGTGTACATACCGCTAAACATTTACCAATATGTTGACCTTGTTATAATTTTACTATAAATATCTGTTCAATGCAACAAAAAACCGCCACAAGAAAAAATCTTTTTCATTATGGCGGTAATAATAATTGTGTAGTAAAAAGTTATTGATATCTTTTTATGAAGAAGTACTTAATCTGTGCTTTCCAGTGTACCCTGGCTTTCAGCTTTTAAGTAGGCGTTTATAAATCCGTCTATCTCGCCGTCCATTACTGCACTTATGTTGCCCGACTCAAAACCTGTTCTATGATCTTTTGCCAATGTGTACGGCATGAAAACGTAGGAGCGAATTTGGCTGCCCCATGTAATTTCTTTCTGTACACCCTTGATATCCTCAATTTTTTCTAGATGCTCTTTTTCTTTGATTTCAACTAGCTTGGAGATAAGCATCTGCATTGCAATCGCACGGTTCTGCGGCTGGCTTCTTTCAACCTGACATGATACAACTATACCTGTCGGCTTGTGCCTCAAACGAACGGCAGACGAAGTTTTGTTTACCTTCTGTCCACCGGCACCGCTTGCACGGTATACCTCCATTTCAATGTCCTCATCAGGAATTTGAACGGAAACATCTTTTTCAATTTCAGGCATTACCTCCAATGAGGAAAAAGAGGTGTGACGTCTGCCTGAACTGTCAAATGGGGATATTCTGACGAGTCGGTGTACACCTGCTTCACTCTTTAGGTAACCGTAAGCGTTTTCTCCCTCTACAAGCATAACGGCACTTTTTAGTCCTGCAGTTTCCCCGTCAAGATAGTCAAGTGTTTTGACTTTGAAGTTGTGCCGTTCAGCCCATCTGCCGTACATTCTGTAAAGCATTTCTGCCCAGTCCTGTGCCTCTGTTCCTCCGCTTCCTGCATGGAATGTGAGAATAGCATTGTTTGAATCGTATTCACCTGTAAGCAAAGTAGAAAGACGCTGTGCTTCTAAGTTTGTTTTAATCTTTTCGTATTCTGCGGTCGCCTCTTCAAGGAGTGAAATATCCTCCTCCTCGTCAGCCAATTCTATAAGTGCCATCGTGTCTTCATATGCTGTCATAAGACCCTCGTAGCCGTTAACCTTGTCTTTTAGATGCGAGGTTCTTTGCAGTATTTTTTGGGATTTTTCCATATCATCCCAAAAACCGGGTTCTGCCGCTCTAAGCTCCAGCTGCTCTATTTCCGAGTTGCAGGCGTCAAGCCCCAAAGCATCTGCCAAATCCCTTATTTCCGGTAAAAGCTGCTCAAGGGCAAGCTTTAATTCTTCAAACTGTACCATAGAATTATACCTCTCATAATCTGTATTACAT
>CAMWIZ010000188.1 GCA_947174455.1 uncultured Clostridia bacterium
CAATTTCAAAGTTATCGGCAACATCTACGACAACTCCGAACTTCTGAAAGGAGAAGAAAAATAATGTATAAAGCAACAAACATCGACACCGACAAAGCATTTCAAGCAATTGTTGATATGCAGTGTAAACAAGCAAAGAAATCCGAGCGTGAAGCGAATATTCTGCGTGAGTGTAACAAAGCAATTGATAAAGGCAATTCAGCAAAGGCAGAAGAGATTTTGCAGTCTTTGTTGAATGAGAAAGGAGACTGATTTATGACTGTCAAAGAATTAAGGGATATGCTGAATGAAGAAATTGATAACGGACACGGAGAATGTAATATAATGGTTGTATCTTCCGACTGTGAACCTTTTTATAAAAACGAAACTAAGTTCACAAAAGATATTGAACCATACTTTGATGAAAGTGACAGCACATTTATGATAACAGATTAAAGGAAAGGAGTGCAAAGAAAATGACCGAAATCAAACTGAGACTCTGTCCGTTCTGCGGTGCTAAAATGAAAGGAAATGATGAAAATGAATAAAGTAACCTGCGACATTGAATGGAAAAGGAGAACTAAGATGACAGACTGGCAGAGAGAAATAGTTGCTGAATATTTTGAAAGCGATTTGAACTGCGTTGACTTTGCTGAAAAGATTGACTGTAGTTTTATCATTCTTAAATGTTGGATTGCTGAATATCTAAAGAAAGAGCAAAAATGAAAAATCACAATATTAAACTGAAATCATGCCCGTTCTGCGGAAGCAGGGCAAAATTAGAGACAACGATTCTAACTACTGTCCTAATTGCGGTGCTAAAATGAGCGGAGGTTATAAAAATGAGAATTATTGATGCAGATAAGCTGAGGCCTGATATGAAAATATTCACATCTGCTTATTCAACAGAACTTACAAAATGTTATTCGCAGGAAGCAATTGATAATGCACCAACTGTTGATGCTGAACCTGTGAGACATGGTGAATGGACAGAAAAGAAATCTGGCAAAGGTATATGGGATTACTATTTTGTTTGTAGCGAATGTCACAAGAACACACCTGATAAGGCATATATTATTTCACCTGATTTTTGTCCTTGGTGTGGTGCCATAATGGATGGAGGTGATAAGCATGACACTTGATGAACTTAAAAATTATCGTCTTTACTGCTCAGAGTTTAATGAACTATCACATAAACTTAAAAACAGCACAAGCGAAGAATCTGAGTTGTATCGAATGAAAAAACTTTCAGAGAAAATAGAAGCTATTGAGTGGTACGTAGAAAGCATAGAAGATTACAAGGTATACAGAGCGATAAAGATGTACTGTATAGAGCCAATAGGAGAGGGCGAAAAAGCCCCCGATTGGGAAGAAGTGGCTTGCAGAATAGGGAATGGATGTACTGAATCAGCTATCAGAAAGGCAGTTTCAAGATATTTAAAAAAATTTGAAAAAATTTCTCAAAATGTCACAAATGTCACACATGGTTTTTTCTAATGTGTTATAATGGAGGTACAGAGTAGTTATGCGCTATTCTGTACCTTTTTTCTTTTGTTTACACTATGTACGCAAATAAAGGCGGAATTAATGTGCGATTGCACTGAGTTTATAATTTTCATAAATGGAGATTTGCAGGTTTAAAGCCTGAAAACTTCACCACTGGTGAGACTGGTTGTCTGAAAAAGGGTTCAATTCCCTTTGTCGGGGTACCGTGCGCAGAAACAGCCCGAAACGTTTTGCGGTATCGAATAACCGCAAATAAAAAATATGGATGGTGCACCATCGATATAGCACACCAATACACAAAACAACCTATGCGTGGTGCAAATCCACGCCTGCTGCTCCAATAATGAGGAGGATAAAATATGCCTTTTAAAATTGATAATAGCACAGAATTAGCTTGTCTGTACTGTCGTAGCAATTTTTTAGCAAGTCAAGAAAATGTTTTAGTAAATACTGACGGAGAATATGCAGTATGTCCTAATTGTGGCAAAAGTTCAGATATACAGCATCATCTCATGGCAGGGTTTCCTACGATTTTTCAGTTAATACCTCCGAGTTATATAGAAACATATTTTCATTTACGGTGGATTAAAAGAAATGAACCCGAAAGATTTCAAGCAATGTTAGATTGGGTAAAAAACACTAAAAATGAAGAAGTAGAACAACTCAAAAAAGAAGTAACAATGCTCTTGGCGAAAGCAAAAGATATTCAATTTGAGGTGTAAAATGGTAATTGAAAAAAACTATATAATGTGAGGTGAGAAAATGGAAACTAAACCAACAAAATTTAAGAGTGCAAAACAGCTTATTGAATTGTGGCAATCGTTCTGTGATGATATTGTAGCTAAAGGTTTTGAAACTATACCATCACAAACAGCTTTTTGCAGATGGCTTTCAACGCACTATGAAAATACTGATAGAAAGACGATTTACAACAGCTTGAATAAGATTTTCCCCGATATAAAAAAGGATTTTGAGCAGATTCAGAGCGATGTTATAGCAGAAGGTGGTATGCTCGGTCATTATCAGGCTGCTATGAGTATATTCGCACTGAAGAACTGGTGCAGGTGGCAGGATAAAATAGAAGTCAACGATACTTCTGCTCTCGACAAACTTGATGATATTCTAAAGGAAATGAATAAAAATGCCCATTCTGACACCGAAACAGAATGAATACATAAGAAATGCTAACAGACGTTGGAATCTGAAAATAGGAGCAGTCCGTTCAGGAAAGTCATTTGTTGACATAGCCTATGTAATTCCTGCACGCCTGAGAGCAGTTGCAGATAAAACAGGTCTCAATGTAATCTTAGGAGTATCAAGGGAAACAATAGAATCAAACGTTTTACAGCCTATGCGTGAGATATACACAGAAGCGGTTGTCGGAACTATCAACAGCAAAAACATTGCTAAAATATGCGGGGTACCTGTTTACTGTTTAGGTGCTGAAAAACGTTCTCAGGTTTCAAAACTGCAAGGCAAATCAATCAAGTATTGTTATGGCGATGAGATAGCAAAATGGAATAAGGAAGTATTCTATATGCTTGAATCACGTCTTGACAAGTCATACAGTTGTTTTGACGGCTCATGCAATCCTGAATCTCCTAATCACTGGTTAAAAAAATTCATTGATAAGCCTGATATTGATGCATATATACAAAAATACACGATTTTTGATAATCCTACTCTGCCGCCGTTTTTTGTAGACAATCTTTGCAAAGAATACGAAGGAACGGTTTATTATGGCAGATATATTACAGGAGAGTGGACTTCTGCACAAGGTCTGATTTACCCTATGTACCCAAAAACACTTGAAAGCCCTCCTGATGGAACTGCGGAAGTATACGTATTATCAGTGGACTACGGCACACAGAATGCTTTTGCGGCGTTGCTGTGGGGACGTTACGACGGCATATGGTATGCAGTAGACGGATATTACTATTCGGGGCGTGAAAAAAACGAGCAGAAAACAGACGACGAATACGGCAAAGACCTTGAAAAATTTGTAAAGAAATACACTGATAAGCGTATTCTGGTAGTTATTGACCCGTCGGCAGCATCTTTTATAGCCC
>CAMWIZ010000189.1 GCA_947174455.1 uncultured Clostridia bacterium
TACTCTGACAGCTTAAAATTAACAAGCTCGTTTCCGCTTGACTTATCAATAACTCTTACATAGGCATTTGAAACCATGCTGAAATTAAGATGTTTTTCGTAAGCTTCGTTTATTGTTACGATAAAAACAATTTTCTTAACCAGCGGATTAAGTTGATTAAGCTTAATGTTGATAATCTCATCATCACCGATAGCAGCACCGTCTGTGCTGTCGCCCGAATGCTGAATACTCCCGTCAGGACTTATCGGCTGACCGTAGAATACAAACCAGTCGTCGCCAACAACCTTGTCATTGTCTCCAAGCATAAATGCCGAAGCATCAAGGTCACAAGCTTGGTTAAGAATATCCCAACCCAAACAAACCTGAATCTCCGACAAAGTTGGATTCATCTGCGAAAGAGATGTTTTCTGTCCCTTTTTCAGATGCACACCATTGCCCTGCGGACGTTGACGTGGGACCATAGGCTGAGTGTTCTGTACAGGCACACTTGCAGTTGCTTGATGTGCTTGCTGTTCTGGTACAGCCGAACCCATTGGTTGAGTGTTCTGCACAGGTATGGCAGAAGCCATAGGCTGAGTGTTTTGTACAGGCATGACAGGAGCCATAGGCTGAGTATTTTGCGTAGGTACACCCTGCGGCTGCTGAACACCTACAGCACCGTTATTGATACTTGTCAGAGTATCGAAGCTCAATGCACCTTTGGTATTCATCGGTATATTAAACATTTTGTTTCTCCTCCTTACCATCATATTTATGGAATTTACACCTTCCAAGATTATGTTATCATATTATATGACGTTTGTCAAAAAGAAATCTATTAAATTTGCAGTTTTAAGTATGTTTTGACATTATTTTCTTTGGAAAACTCTGTATAGTTGTAAACTTGTGGTCGGTGTGTTTTCGTTATATTGCACAAAAGCTTTAGTGCTGTAATTATTGGGTACAGTCCAACTTGGCAGTATATTAGTCATATGTGTGGTCGCAAATTTCATTGATTTTATCTCTAAGTTTAAAGAAGTCTTCCATCGCACCGGGTTTGTTGTTTGGGTTTCTCAGCAGTGCGGCGGGGTGGAGCGTTGCCATGAGCAGAGTGCCGTTCCTTTCAAAAAATATACCATGCTCCTTAGTGATTTTTATGTCGGGTTTTATCACCTTCATTGCTGATATCCTGCCTAAGCATACTATTATTTTAGGTTTGATAAGCTTTACTTGATTTCTAAGCCAAAATATACACTGCTCCTGCTCCTCAGGTTTAGGATCCCTGTTTTTTGGCGGTCTGCATTTTACCATATTGCCTATGTAAATGTTTTTATTTCTGTCAAGGTCTATTACCGCAAGCATTTTGTCAAGAAGCTGCCCGCCTCTGCCCACAAATGGCTCACCCTTTAAATCCTCTTGTTCACCCGGACCCTCGCCTATAAACATAACCTCAGCATTGGGATTACCCACGCCGAAAACTATATTATGTCTTGTTTGGCAAAGCTCACATTTATTGCAGCTATAGCAGGCTTCCTTTAAATCTTCCCAATTATCATACATACCGTTTCAACCTCAATCTTGATAAGTTTATTTTATAGAGATTGTAGCATAGTTCGGTAATAAATACAATAATTTTCGTTATTGTGTTGCAAAATTTAAATTGAAGTAGTAAAATATATCTGTCAGAAAGTGTCCACAAGCTTGTGTTGCAAATACAGAGCTTTTTGGAAATACTTCAAACTATGTCGCTTTGCGATAAATCTATAAATTTTTTGGAAAAATGGTGATTTAAGATGAAGGTAATGGTTGAAACATCAGCAAGACATATTCATGTGTCACAGGAGGTTTTGGAAACTTTGTACGGCAGCGATGCAAAGCTTACAGTGAAAAAGGAGCTTTCACAGCCGGGTCAGTTTGCAAGTGCGGAAAAGGTGACAGTTATAGGTCCAAAGGGTGAGCTTGCTATGACTATTCTCGGTCCTTGCAGAAAAGATACACAGGTTGAGGTAGCTTTCACGGATGCAAGAAAGCTTGGACTTGTTCCTCCTATAAAGGAAAGCGGTGATATTGCAGGTACACCTGGATGTAAGCTTGTAGGTCCAAAGGGTGAATGTCAGATTGAAAAGGGTGTTATAGTTGCAAAAAGACACATACACCTAACCCCTGAAAAGGCAGAGGAGTTCGGTGTACAAGATAAGCAGATAGTTTCCGTTGAGGTGGATTCGGGTGTAGGCAGAAAAACTGTTTTCGGTGATGTAGTTATAAGGGTACGCAGCGACTTCGCACCTGCAATGCATATTGACACAGACGAGGCTAATGCGGCAGGTATTAGCGGCACTGTTGACGGTACTATTATTGTTTAATATATGAATACCCGTTTAATAGCTTTGTCTGTCTATGCGGTAATCGTCTTGCTTCTGATTGTGCTTATGACAGGAGTGGTTATGATAAATGACGAAAATTTATCACAGGTCCTGCCGCAGTTTCAGGTTATATCGAGCGACATTGATCCGACCGATATGTCGCTTTACTATGTAATGGGTGAATACTACCCGCCATCGAATATTGACACTCTTAATATTTTCTGGCAGGGCGGCAGGGTTACGTTAACAGACTACAATGCCGATGAATATTTTGTGGAGGAAGCTGCAACACGCCAGCTTACGGAAAACGAAAGACTGAGCTATGTACTTGACGGCAGTACGTTTTCGGTTTACTGTACCACTGATAACGTAAATATTGACGACGCATATAAAAAGCTGGAGATACGAATACCAAAGGGCATAGCTGAAAATCTAAAAACCGTGAACATAGTAAACAGCGGTGAGGTTGTCCTGAAGGATTTAAAGGCAGAGTCAATAACTGTAAACGGCAATGTTGGCAGTGTTAAATGTTTTTCTGTTTATGCCGATTCCTTGGGGATTTCAACGGGAAGCGGAGATGTTAGTTATTGTGTTGACGGTTCTGAAGCATTTGGTTTTTTCTATGAAACAAAAACAGGTGTTTTTTCAGATTCCACAAACGGTGTGCAAAAGGGCAAATTCGACTATAATTGCAGTATTGTTACACAGAGCGGTAACATTTCGGTGGAGTATTATTCCGAATAGATTCAGTTGTCCACAGCACAATGTTGTGACATTTAAGAGGGTGATCCTAATAGGTCACCCTCCTAATAACGGGGAAGTGACTTCAAAATGAAAAAAATAGTGGTTGGTATTCTTGCACACGTTGACTCCGGAAAAACAACTCTTTCTGAGGCGTTGCTGTACTGTTCGGGAAATATCGGAAAGCTTGGCAGGGTTGATCACAGAAACTCTTTTTTGGATACGTTTAGCCTTGAGCGTGAAAGAGGTATAACAATTTTCTCAAAACAGGCTGTGTTAAAATATCGTGATGTGGAATTTACTCTGATGGATACACCCGGTCATGTTGATTTTTCGGCAGAAACAGAACGAACCTTGCAGGTTCTGGATTATGCAATTCTTGTAATCAGCGGGACAGATGGTGTTCAAAGTCATACTTATACACTTTGGAGACTTTTGAAAAAATACAATGTTCCGTGTTTTATAT
>CAMWIZ010000190.1 GCA_947174455.1 uncultured Clostridia bacterium
TTGCAGGATATGTTACAAGTCTTTTATTGTCGCATACATCGTTTAAAATTTCTCTTATAGGCTGTATTCGGTTGGTTAGGTTTTTAACGCCGTTTATGTTTAAATCACCTGTAAAAACAGTGGGGGTGTCGGACTGACCTATCTGCGTTAGCACTTCCTTCAATCCGTATTTCTGTTCGTTTGGCAGCAGACCCAAGTGTGTGGAAATGATTCTTAAATTTTCCTGACCCTTTATCAGGGCAACAAGTACACATCTGGGTTCGTAAATCCCTGGAAGTATGTTAAAAAAACGTCTTACGGGTATAACGTTAACGTCTTGTATAGGCAACTTGCTGAGTATGGCATTCCCATAGGGGAAAGAACGAAATGAGGTTGCCTTTGCAAAAGTAAAATACTTATATCCGCAGTAGTCGGCAAGAAATTTTGTATGCTCGCTTATAAACGAAGGCAGAGGCTTTCCAACCTCGTTTAACGTGATTATGTCCGCCCCTATGGACTTTATTACTTCAGCCGATTTGTAGTAGTTCTTTTTTTTGAAATAGCCGTTGCTCAGTCCTGCGGCTATGTTGTACGTTGCTACGGTAAGCTTCATGAAATCCACCTCTTTATAATTCTATCATACATATTTTCGGTCTTCAACAGCAGACTAAATTTGTTAGCTTACAAAATTGTAACCTCATTTAACAGCTATGATGTTGTAATTCTCACTTGGCATATGTTATAATTACCAAAATAGTGTTTTTATGCGAACCATGAAGAATAAGGTCGGTTTTAACGGAAAGAAAATTTGTTTATTTGTCGAACAGTGACGAATGTATCTATTTTATGTGTGTTTATGGAGTGATTAGATGTCTAAACTTTGTTTGGGTTGTATGAAACTGATAGAAAATGATGATGTGAAATGCCCATATTGCGATTTTGACCAAAATTCCCGTCAGAATTTGCCTTTTTTGCAGCTCGGTTCTAAGCTGCAAAATGACAGGTATTTGGTTGGCAAAAGATTGTCAAGCAATAATGAAAGCACTAAGTATTTAGGCTTTGATTCTCAATCTGAAAGCCCTGTAATAATAAGGGAGTTTCTGCCTAACGGATTGTGTGCAAGAGGAAAGAGCAGCAGTAAAATCGTAGTTCCCTCTGACAAGGTTACGGTTTATAAGCGTTTGCAGAATAAATTTCTTGACTATAACAGAACGCTTGCACGTTTAAAAGACTGCTCGGCTGTCTGCACCGTTTATGATATTTTTACAGAAAACAATACTGCTTATACGGTTGAAGAGCCTGAGGAACTTATTTCCTTTACGGAGTATATAAAGAGGAGCGGCGGGCACCTTGAGTGGGATATGGCAAGGCCGCTTTTTCTTCCGTTGCTTTCAACTATTGAAGCAATGCATCGCAATGGTATTTCCCATTACGGTATCGGTCCGGGTAACGTGAAAATATCCTCCAATGGAAAGATAAAACTGCAAAATTTTGCTATATCTGACATAAGACGTGTCGGTACGGATATGCGTCCTCAGCTTATTACGGGCTGCTCTGCTCCGGAACAGTACGACAAATATTCGATGCTTAACGAGAGTACAGAAATATATGGATTTACGGCTACGCTCTTCTACGCACTTACCGGTTCTGTGCCTGAAAGTGTGGAAAAGAGGAAGCAGGATAACAGACTGCTAATTAGCACGGGTGTTAACAAAAGACTGCCTCCTCATATCAGAACAGCACTTTCGGGGGGATTGCAGTTTGACCAAGATAAGCGTATTCAGTCATTTGAAGAGTTGAAGGCTCAACTGTCTGCGGCACCTACCGTCAAGGCTATTCAAGAGGAAATATCACGTCCGAATCTTGACGATGATGACGAGGATGAGCGTCCTGAGAAGAAGAAAAAGTCAAAGAAAAAGAAGAGGGGTTCCCGAATTTACGGGGTCATTGCAGGTATTGTATCCCTTGTTCTTTTTGTGTTTGTAGGTACGTCTTGGCTTGAAAGCAACCCGTTTGAAAAGTGGTTCCAACCCGATAATGTTTCGTCTGATTCTGATGATGAGGCATTAACGGGCGATCTTGTTACCGTACCAAACCTTGTGGGTGTAAAATATGAGCTTGCCGTTGACGATGCTGAAAAGACCTCTGACTATAAGCTCTTAAAAGCCGTAGAGGAGGAGTTTAGCGATGATATACCGGAGGGTTATATAGCATCACAGTTCCCGGAAGCCTACTCGGAGGAGATGCAGGGTTATTCCCTATATATAACCGTCAGCAAGGGTGCGAAGATGAGAAGTCTGCCGGAGATTGAGGGCAAGACTGTTGACCAGGTGGCCCAGCTCTTGGGTGACGAAAGCTTTATTACAACTCAGGACTTTAAGTATGACGATAAAATAAAAAAAGGTCTGGTAATCGGTTATGAAGCTCACACAGCGGGCGATAAGCTGGAGTACGGTTCTTCTGTCGTGATTATCGTCAGCCGAGGACCTGAGGAGAAGCCGAATGACTCAGATTCCGATTCTGATTCGGACAACAGCTCAGACGGTTTAGCACTTGACTTGCGTGAGCCAACGGCAGATTGATAAAATAAATTTTCACTGAATTCTTAAGTTTTTTTGAATCTTGCAAGCTTTTGTCAGTCAAATAACAGTTCTAAATTAAAAGTCGCTGCACATTGTTTTATGTGCAGCGTACATTTTGGCATAATAGAAGAAAATTTTCACTTAGTTACAGAAGCTGAGTAAGTGCCTTATTACTGAATTATAGTTAAAAGCTTAAAGTACCTATACCTCATACTCTGCACTTATAAATCGTTTGCTTTTGAAAAAGCAGGGCAGAGTCTTTAACGGTTCTTTGGCAGCATTATGCAAATTTAAAATTTTCTTTTATATGGCTGTGTTTTATATAAAACGATTGCTGTTGTACAGCTTTGCTTCAGTGTTTTGAATTAGATTGAAAAGTGAACTTGACAGTCTGCTGTACTGTTCGGTTATAATTTCGGGTGACAGCTCAAAGAACTTGGTTCGCTCCAGTCCTTTGTACTCGGATATGGGCATTCCTGCTGCTAAGTTTTCTATATTGCTTTCGCTTAGAATAAGCAATGCACGGATTCTTGCTTTGTAGATATGTTCCGGTACAGAGAAAATTCCCAGCGGATTTTTTGGGTTAGATGTGTACAAAATTCTGAATACAGCATAAACCGATGCCATCAAATATGCGGAGCTTTCCGCAGTAAGTCCCTTGTTGTTGATTTTATCGAGCTGGTCAAAGATGATGTTCAGCGAATTTATTATAAGCTTTTTGTTAATGGCGGACACGGTGTATGCTTTGTCTCTTTCAATGAATGTAACACTGTCGTCCTCACCGGGAATATCTGCTATTTCAATTTTTCCGCCGCTTCTGTTGGCGGTTCTGCCGAGCAGATAATCGCAGGAAACATCGTAGTAGTCAGCTACCTTTACAACGAAATCAAGTCCGCATTCCCGAATGCCTTTTTCATAATGTGACAGCAATGGCTGAGAGA
>CAMWIZ010000191.1 GCA_947174455.1 uncultured Clostridia bacterium
CTGTTCCGCCCTCAATAAAGGTTTTCAGCCTATCGTGATGAGATGTTATCAGCACACCTGTGCCCATGGGACCGTAAAGTCCTTTATGGCCGGGCATACACAGAAAGTCGTATTGGTTT
Organism: uncultured Clostridia bacterium; assembly: GCA_947174455.1. GTDB lineage: Bacteria > Bacillota > Clostridia > Oscillospirales > Acutalibacteraceae > RUG592. The sequence continues at coordinate 120 of CAMWIZ010000191.1, forward strand.
TCCTTTATATCAAGCTTATGGGTGCCTGCACTTTGAGAGGCATCAACAAGCACGGGAATGTCATACATATGACACATAGCAGTTATTCTCTCGACAGGGAGCTTGATTCCCCATACATTTGATACATGAATACAAACCACTAAGCGTGTATTAGGGCGGAGTGCGTCTCTGAAATTATTCAGTGTTTTTTCCGGGTCGTTTGACACCTTTGCCACAGTATAATCTACGCCTATGTCTTGCAGTGTATTCAGAGGACGCATGACTGCGTTATGCTCAAGATCAGATACAACGACATGATCGCCGCTTTTTAAAAATCCTTTCAAAACAATGTTTACTGCGTGAGTGCAGTTTAAAGTGAAAATTACATTTTCAGGGTTTTCCTCGTTAAAGAAGTCCGCTATTTTTCTGCGTGCATTATAAATCTCCTCAGATGCTCTGAGAGCCATCGCATGACCGCTTCTGCCCGGATTTGCCCCGAAGTTTGCGGTTGCATCGCTTACCCCTTTGCGGACAATCTGCGGTTTGGGGTAGGTTGTTGCCGAGTTGTCGAGGTATATCACGCACTGTCACCTTCATTCACTGTTCCTAAAATCTTAATTCCCGAAGACCTTATAATGGAAATCGCTTCATTAAACTTTTTGGGCACATACAGGCTGTATCCGCAGCCGGTAGGTGAATTATGCTTTGGGGTTCTTACTATATCGGAACGTATGCCATTGCGTATAAGAATATCCTTAGCTTTCATGGCATAGGTAATAGATGTCAGCATAATCAGATTTTTTATTTCCATCACATATCACCTCACTTTGCATACGGCAGGGTGGGCAAAAAAGCAAAACCCTGCACCGATATTACATTATATGCACATTTTGTATTTGTGTTTAATACGCTGTGCGGTTGCAGGTAATCAGTTGATTACGTCATGTGTAGTATAAAAAAGAAGCAGCAGGCATATTCATTAACAAAAGGGGGAGTTGTTAATGAGTATGCCTGCTTTACTGTGTGTGGTATTGACCGCAGCAGTTGTGTTTTCGGTGTTAAATGTTATTGGAAAGGCCAAAAATCCCTTAAAAAAAAGCATTATGACAATGCTTTCGGGAGTAGGTGCATTGGCAGCGGTAAACCTGCTGTCGTCATTTACCGCTGTTTGTATTCCCGTAAGTGTTGTGTCCATTGCGGTTTCCGTAGTGGGGGGAATACCGGGGGTTACACTCATACTTGCCTTAAATGCGTTTTTTTGAATTTGCTATTTCGTCAAGGGTTTGCTTTGCAAATTCAGCATTATTTGTGACGGTAGCAATCATAACCTTGTATATCATCTCAGCATTTTCCTGAAAGTTTTTCTTAACAATTTTTGCCTGTTTGGAGTCGGGGACATACATTTCAAAGCTGAACAGGTCACTGTCGCCGCCTGTTATGCGGCATTTTACATTGTAGCCTGCTTTTGTTTTTTCAACGCTGACAGTGTTCTCACGTTCGTTCTTTTCTTGATAGATAAGTTCCATGACTGTGGCTAACGCACGTTCTCTTATTGTTAGCGGAAGCTCACTGCTAAGGTTTGAGGCGATCATTTTTCCGCTTTCGGTTACAGTGTAAAGTTCCTTTTTATCGTCCACAAGATTCAGATTTTGCTTTTTGTATAAATCATTGAAGGAATCAAGTATTTCAAAGTAGTTTGCTATGCCGTTTTTCTGCATGGCGGTAACTACCCAGTCCTTGCGTACAGGCCTGTCCATGCTGTTGATTATATAGCAGATGAGCAGTCTGACGTTGCTGCGTTTTCTTAGTCCGCCGGGATCAATTCCCGCATCAAAAGCATCATATTCCATATATTCACCGCCTTTGGTTTGTAGTTCTATACACATACAATATTGTATCACATAATTGTGCGTTTTGTACATACTTATTTGTTCTTTTTTAAGAAATAGAACGATAAAATTTCTATTGACTGTTTTTAACTTATATGATAATATATCATCAAGGGAGGTGTACTTATGGACTTTTTACCGTCTTTTTTACCGTTTTTGTGGATAGCCGTAATGATTTTAATGGCAGTTATCGAGGGATTGACTACTCAGCTTGTCAGTGTGTGGTTTGTAGTAGGTGCGTTTGTTGCGGCAATAGTTGCGTTCTTTGTACCTAGTTTTCCGTTACAGCTTGTTGTTTTTGCAGTGGTATCGCTTTTCTGCTTGTTTTTCACAAGACCGCTCATTATGAGAAGCAGAAAAATCAACCATGAACCGACCAATGCAGACAGAAATATCGGAAAAATCGCAGTTGTAACGCAGGAAATTAACAACATCGAAGGCACCGGACAGGTTAAGGTTGGCGGCAACACGTGGACGGCACGTACAGAGAACGATACGGTTATTCCCGTTGGCTGTAAGGTAAGAGTTAACGAAATAAAGGGAGTAAGACTTATTGTTTCTGCTGACAAGTCCGCTGTGCAAAATTTGTAAAATTTTAATTTTAAGGAGGGTTACTCTATGGGACCGCTGTTTTTTGGTATTGTATTGGTAATAGTTGTAGTTTTAATAATAGCTAATGTAAAAATTGTTCCGCAGTCAAATGCGTATGTTGTTGAGAAGCTTGGTGCCTATCACAGAACTTGGACAACAGGACCTCATGTCAAGGTTCCTTTTCTTGAAAGAATCGCTCGCAAGGTATCGCTTAAGGAACAGGTTGTTGACTTTCCGCCCCAGCAGGTTATTACAAAGGATAACGTAACCATGCAGATAGACACCGTTGTATATTTTCAGATAACAGATCCAAAGCTTTATGCATATGGTGTAGAGCGTCCTATTTCTGCTATTGAAAATCTTACGGCAACAACACTTCGTAACATTGTCGGTGAGTTGGAGCTTGACCATACGCTTACATCTCGTGACCTTATCAATAATAAGATTAAAATTATACTTGATGAAGCAACAGATGCGTGGGGAATCAAGGTTAATCGTGTGGAGTTAAAGAATATAATTCCGCCGAGAGAAATTCAAGATGCAATGGAAAAGCAGATGAAAGCAGAGCGTGAACGTCGTGCAAAGATTCTTGACGCCGAGGGTGAAAAGGAAGGACAGATTCTTGTTGCACAGGGTCACAAGGAAGCTGCTATTTTGCAGGCAGATGCTATAAGAGAAGCAAAAATCAGGGAAGCACAGGGTGAAGCCGAGGCTATCTTCACTGTACAAAAGGCTTATGCCGATGCTTTGAAAATGCTTAATGAAGCAGCACCGACGGATAAGGTTATTAAGCTGAAGAGCCTTGAAGCTTTTGAAAAGGCTGCAAACGGCAAGGCAACTAAGATTATAATTCCGTCAGAAATTCAAAATTTGGCAGGACTTGTTACAGCTATAAAGGATGTAGCTGATACTAAGTTC
>CAMWIZ010000192.1 GCA_947174455.1 uncultured Clostridia bacterium
TTTTTCTTATTTTTTGTATATAAATCACACAGTTGCATTAAAGTGTGACTGTAGAATCGAGAAAATAAACAGGCACGCCATTAAGAAGCTGCATGGTGTCGATATACGATATTGTATTTACTGTTATTTCTGTATTTTAAGGAGGTTAGCCGATTGAAAGAGGTATTAAAAAAGATTATGTGCTGTGCCCTTTTGTCGGGAATGGTAATATCGGGCGGTGTTGCTGCCATTGCCGACAGCAATATTATAAGTGCCGATGCTGCTGTTGTTGATTATGAGGAGTCGGCAGAAAACGGAATAGTTATTCACTATAAGGATGACAGCGGAAAAGCACCTAATATTTATTATTGGAACTCACTTCCGCAGAATATGGAGGTGGACTACCCCGGTATTAAGATGACAGCAGATTCAGACGGCTGGTACTCTGCGGTGTTTTCTAATGTTACCAAGATAAATTTTCAGTTTATTGTGGACGGTGAGCAGTCCGCCGAAATGACTAAAAAGGCAGCGGGTGAGTATTGGTACTTAAATGGTAAGTGGTATAATAAGCTTCCTAATTCCGATGAGTACGAGCGTACGGATATGCGTCAGGAGTCCATATACTTTGTGATGACGACACGCTTTTATGATGGTGACAGCGGCAACAATGTACACTGCTGGGAAGACACCACCGCAAACAATCCTGACTCCGATCCTGCGTGGAGAGGGGATTTTCAGGGACTTATAGACAAGCTTGACTACATTAAAGCTTTGGGCTTCAGTGCGATATGGATTACACCTGTTGTGGAAAACGCAAGCGGTTACGATTACCACGGATACCATGCCTATGATTTCTCTAAGGTTGACCCAAGATATGAGAGCAGCGGTGCAACCTTTCAAGATTTGATTGATGCTTGTCACGATAAGGGTATAAAGTTGATTCAGGATGTTGTATGGAATCATTCGGGTAACTTTGGTGAAGTTACTTTAGGGCCAATGTTTACAAAGGAATACAATTCAATACAGGATTTGGGCAGCTCGGATTGCATGAAGATTATACCGGGTTCGGATTTTGACAGGAGCTATCCCAATTATGACAGTCTTACACCTTACGATCAGTTTTTGGCAAGGCTTGATGTGTTGAAGGATTTGACGGACAGCGGACACGATCCTGACAATAATTATCACAGAGAGAAAAGTATGGGTTATGAGTCTTCTATTGAGCAGCAGGGTTCAATGGCTGATGACTGTGTAGACCTTAATACAGAAAATCCGTATGTTGCCGAATACTTGACAAGTGTTTACCGTGATTATGCAGATATGGGCGTTGACGCATTCCGTTTGGACACAGAAAAGCACATCAACCGTTGGACGCTTAACAGTGCATATTTTCCTGCATTCAGTGATATAGATAATTTCTTCATTTTTGGTGAGGTATGTTCCAGAGTACGTGAAACATGGAACCACAACATTCCGTCAAGCTCACCTGCATTCTTTACATGGGCTGAAACGGAGAGCGAGTGGATTGGCAACTGGAATACAACAGACAGAACAGCAAATATTGAAACATCTATCAAGCATTATGATGCACATAAAACACCCGATAACTGCCCGACCAGTGATAATGTATTTCTTCACGGCAACAGCTATCATACACCGGATTACAGCAAATCAAACGGTACAGGTGTAATTGACTTCACAATGCACAGAAATTTCCAGAACGCTTCCTCCGCATACAGGGCAGCCCTCAATGAGGATCAGTACATAAACGACTCAACTTGGGTGGTAACATATGTTGATTCGCATGACTACGGTCCTGATGGAGATTCTGACGAAGTTGAAAAGTATCGTTACAATGGCGGTACACAAGCTTGGGCGGAAAATCTTTCCCTGATGTTCACGTTCCGTGGTATTCCTTGCATTTACTACGGTTCAGAAATTGAATTCCAGAAAGGTGTGCGGATTGATCCGGGTACTACTGCTCCTCTTGCACAGACAGGACGTGCATATTTCGGAGAACATTTGGAGGGTACTGTTACAGCTACCGATTATTCACAGTACACCGCCAGCGGTACGGTTGCAGATACGCTGAATAATCCTTTGGCAAAGCATATTCAAAGACTTAACCAAATCAGACGTGCTGTTCCTGCACTTCAGATGGGGCAGTATTCAACAGAGGGCTGTGACGGAAACATGGCTTATAAGCGTCGTTATACGGCTGACGGGATTGATAGCTACTGTTTAGTTACTGTATCCGGTGGTGCTACTTTCAGCGGGGTAGAGAACGGTACATATGTAGAGGTGGTAACCGGTGAGAAAGTAACCGTCTCAAACGGTACTTTGACTTCAGATTCTATCGGACAGGGCAACCTCAGATGTTATGTGCTTCAAACTGACGGTGCTCCGTCAGGTAAAATCGGCGAAGATGGTGTATATTTGAAATAATAAGTTATCGGATAATTTTTTATTAAAACTGAATCAGTGTAGGTTATAACGGTAAAGTTTCCTGTATAACAAAAAAGTCCTCCACATTAAAAGCGGAGGGCTTTTTACATTTTAATTTATAGTTATGTTTCATCGACTTGTACAACGAATATATATTGTTTTAATTACAATAATCAAAGTTTTCGTATAAGTAAGACATAATAAAATTTTAGTCAAGATTTTTAAAGGGCTTGCAAAGCACTAAAATCTGAGAGCAGCGGAGAGTGGCAATAAACAAATTATTGTGTATGAGGAAGTAAAAAAGAGGAGAACCTACTGCAAGTGGTTCTCCCAAAAGGATATTGATGATTATAAAAGATAATTTATATAGAAAAATTTGTTGTCCCTTTTAAAATTCACGGTATGCGGTTTAGTCCATTGCAGCCTTAATGGCAGACATAAGTTCGGCATAGTCCTCAAATGCAGGAAGCTCCGGGTTGTCAGACTTTATTTTATCTGTACTCTTAAACAGGAATCCTGCCTTACTTGCTTTAATCATTCCCAAGTCGTTGTAGCTGTCGCCGCTTGCGATGGTTTGATATCCGATTGACTGCAAGGCCTTTACGGTTGTGTATTTTGAATTTTCAATTCGCATCTTAAAACCTGTAATTTCACCGCTTTCCGCAACAACAAGCGAGTTGCAGAAAATAGTCGGCCAGCCGAGTTTTTTCATAAGAGGGGCAGCAAACTGCGTAAATGTGTCGCTGATGATTATAACTTGCGTAAATGAACGAAGCTCATCAAGAAATTCCTTTGCTCCGGGCATGGGATCAATAGTTGCAATTACGTCCTGAATCTCTTTAAGTCCCAAACCGTGTTCCTTAAGTATATTCAGTCTATACTCCATAAGCTTGCTGTAGTCGGGTTCGTCACGTGTAGTTCTTTTCAGTTCAGGAATATTTGCAGCCTCGGCAAACGCAATCCAAATTTCGGGAACTAAAACACCCTCTAAGTCCAAACAAGTAATGTACATAATATTCTTCCTTTCATGTAGAAAAATCTCTTTCGGGAGTATATTATATCATTT
>CAMWIZ010000193.1 GCA_947174455.1 uncultured Clostridia bacterium
TATGAATATCTGTACTGATTATATTCTATATTTCGCAGTAATCCCTTTATCTTCAGTAAGTGTTAATTGCGATTTTAGTTATAGGAATATTTATCATGAGTTTTTTCTGCAAAAACATCCTCTAAAGCAAGCTATAAAATCGTTGGCTTTAGAGGGTAATTACTTTAAAAAAGCTGGTTTCTGACAAGAGCTCGGCTAAACATTGTTAGTACAAGTACATTGGAACTAAATTGTGAAAAATAATTGAAATTTTTAGATTAATATGATATACTTTAGCAAATAAGATGTTAAGATGTCTTATTTGCTATATTTAACGTGTAAAGGGACACTGTATCCACAAATTTGGTAAACAAAAAAGACCCGAAACCGGGTCTTTAAGCTCACACACTGTGAAGCTGCCGAGGCAGCGAGTTGGAAAATTCTTTATTTGAACTTATAGTGTAATCTCATAAGGTATTGAGATTGACTATATTATAATACAAAATTTCATTATTGTCAATAGGAGGCGAAAAAATATGCAAAGTTCTGATTATTATTTTGGGTTAGATATTGGCACCGACTCCGTGGGAGCGGCTGCGACTGATGAAAATTATAACCTGCTTCGGTACAAAGGCAACGCTATGTGGTTCGTTAAGCTGTTTGACGAAAGTCTTACTGCGGCCGAACGTCGCTCTTACAGGACGGCTACAAGAAGAACGCAGCGGAAACGTGAACGTATTGCACTGCTGCAAATGCTTTTTGATAAAGCGGTTTGCGAGAAAGATGAAACATTTTTTCAACGCTTGAAGGAAAGTAACCTTTACGCAGAAGATAAAACCATCGGGACGCCATATTCCGTATTTGCCGATACCAATTATACCGACAAAGATTTCCATAAAGAGTTTCCTACTGTGTATCACCTCAGAAAGAAGCTTATCACAAGCACTGCTGTACATGATGTTAGGCTTGTCTATTTAGCTGTTCATCACCTGATTAAGCACAGGGGTCATTTCTTATTCGATATTGGTTCATCAGAATTACAGATGGATTCCTTTGGTTTGATCTTTGGGGAGCTTCAAAACTTTCTATCAGATGAATATGATATTGAGCTGCCATGCGATGATGCAGATGTATTGGCAGACATTCTGAAGGACAGAAAGCTCAGCTGTACTCGCAAATGTGCAGCAGTGCTGAGTCTCTGTGGAATTCGCAGAAAGGACAGCTTGAAAGAGGCGGCGATTCTTTCGTTGCTTTGTGGTAAAACGGAGAAAGCTGCTGATATTTTTGATGAGGAGATTGAGATAGAAAATAAGCCGCTTAAACTTCAGCTTGGCGGCAATTACGATGATAATGCTACGATATACGAGCGTGCTCTTGGTGACCGTTTCGCTCTCATGGAGCGGTTGAAGGCTGTTTATGACTGGACAGTGCTTGCAGATATTCTTGATGGCGAGAAATACATCTCTTTTGCGAAGGTAAAATCGTATGATAAACATAAAAACGATTTAAAAATGCTGAAGAAGTATGTTAAAGAGTATTGTCCTGAAAAATACAACGAAATCTTCAAGGAGAGTCGTGATAAGCTTAATAACTATACTGCCTACAGCGGAATGATTAAACAAAATGGGAAAACAGGAGTGCTTCACAATGTCTGTGACGCAGAAAATTTCTATGACTACCTAAAAAAGATATTCAAAGATCTCCCCCATGACGGCTATGAGATGATGTTTGCTGAGATTGAAGCCAAGACATTTATGCCAAAGCAACACATCAAAGACAATGGCGTTATTCCGATGCAGCTCAACCGTATGGAGCTTAAAAAGATTCTCAAGAATGCTTCGACATATCTTCCTTTCCTCGAAGAGACTGATGAGAAAGGCAGGACGATCTCTGAAAAGATACTCGATATTTTTGATTACAGAATTCCATACTATGTTGGTCCTCTCAACAAAAACAGCGACAAGGCATGGCTTGAACGCACGTCAGGGAAGATTTATCCATGGAATTTTAGCGAGATTGTTAATGTTGATGTTTCTGCTGAGAACTTTATCAACAACTTAACGAGCAAATGTACCTACCTTCCCACCGAAGATGTAATACCGAAAAACTCTGTTCTCTACTGTAAGTTCACAGTACTCAACGAGCTTAATAATTTACGCATCAACAGCGAGAAAATCAGTGTGAGGCTCAAGCAGTCGATTTACAATGACCTTTTTCTGAAAAGAAAAAAGGTTACCGTAAAGGGATTGCTCGGTTATCTAAAAAGCCAAGGTATAAGCGATGCAGAAATCTCCGGTATTGACGTAGACTTCAAATCAAATATGCGTCCATACCTTGATCTCTCTCCCTACGGTCTGACTGAAGAGGAAATGGACAGGGTTATCACGGCGATCACTATCTTTGACGATGACAAGAAGCTCCTCAAAAAGAGATTAAGGGAACAGCTTGGCGACAAGCTCTCCGACACTGATATTGGACGCATCGGCAAACTTAGCTATAGCGGCTGGGGAAGGCTTTCCGAAAAATTCCTTCGCGGCATCTATGCACCTAATCCGGAAACGGGTGAACTTTTCAATTTGATTGAAGCACTCTGGGAAACGAACGACAATCTGATGATTCTTCTCGGCTCAAAATATGGATTTTACGACAGTCTGCAAAAGGAGTTCACAATCGATACAGAAAAGAGCCTGAAAGAAATTGTGAATTCCCTATATGTTTCACCAAAGGTCAAAAGACCAATTTTCCAGTCGATAAAAATGTTGCAGGAGGTCGTGAAGGTCACCGGCAAACCGCCGAAAAAGATCTTTGTTGAAATGACACGAGGCGACGGTAAAAAAGGCGAGCGTAAGGAGAGCCGAAAAGAAAATCTTATGAAACTCTACAGGGAATGTAAACTTGATTCCGGTGAGCTGTTTAAGCAGCTTGAGGGCACAGACAATGACACTCTCAGACGTGACAAGCTCTACCTTTACTATACCCAGTTTGGCAAGTGTATGTACACCGGAGAAGATATCAATTTCAACAGCCTTTTTGATAGCAATATTTATGACATCGACCACATCTTCCCACGCTCCAAGGTCAAGGATGACAGCATTGACAACCGTGTACTGGTAAAGAAGCAGATCAACGCCGGCAAGGACAATATCTACCCTCTAAGTGAGGATATCCGACATCGCATGTATGCACACTGGAAGTTTTTATATGATAAGGAGCTTATCAGCAAAGAAAAGTTTAAAAGGCTTACCCGCAATGAGCCGCTTACAGATGATGAACTCTCAGATTTTATTTCAAGACAGCTTGTTGAAACATCACAGTCTACGAAAGCAGTGGCACAGATACTTTCACAGCTTTATCCTGAGTCGGATATTGTCTATGTTAAGGCGAGAATTGTCAGCGAATTCCGAAAGCGTTTTGATATGCTTAAATGCAGAGATGTCAACGATCTGCACCATGCAAAGGACGCTTACCTCAATATTGTTGTCGGGAATGTCTATGA
>CAMWIZ010000194.1 GCA_947174455.1 uncultured Clostridia bacterium
CCCCACAGGGGGAGATCACGTATTTCAAGGGATTTGAGTTCAAGTTGACGAAAAGGCAAGCAAGATGAGTGCCAAGCCCTCAGGCGGTATTTATTCAGGGGTTCCTTAATGTTATGCGGTCAGTACAGTTTTTTATACGTATGTATCATTTTAATACCAAAATTCATTTAGATATAGCACACACTATATCTATTGAATGTTGCTTTTGGCAGTGATATAATCTATTACAGAAAAAAGCAAAATTTAGACGTACACAAAAATTTTCTAAGGGTATCTGTAAGGTTTTTGTCCGTATTATTTAAACGACGGCGGATTCCAAGGGCAAAGCCTTTAACTGAAAATGTCTGGAAGAGAGAGGGTGCTTTCTGTGTATACGATAGCGATAATAGATGATGATGTGTATATTGGGGATATTCTCGCTGAACTGTTGGTGCAGGAAAATTACAATGTACTTCGTGCATATTCGGGAACAGAGGCACTGTATTTGCTTAGCAGCAACAGACCTGACGTTATCCTGCTTGATTTGATGCTTCCTGGACTTTCTGGCGAGGAGGTCATAGAACATATTAAGGATATACCTGTAATTGTTATGAGTGCCAAGGCTGACGTTCAAAGTAAAGTCGGACTTTTGCTGGGCGGTGCTGCGGACTATGTTACAAAGCCGTTTGACACGGCGGAGCTGCTTGCACGTATTGCTGTACAGCTAAGAAAGGTTGGTAATACACCGCATGACTGTCTTGTTTTTGACGGCATTGCATTAAATGCTGATTCTCACACTGTGACAGTGGAGGAAAAGCCTATTAGACTGACAAAGACCGAATTTGCAATACTAAAGCTGTTGATGAGCAATCCCGAACAGGTTATACCAAAATCAGTTATTCTTGACAGAATAAGCATTGAAACCCCTGATTGCGTTGAAAGCTCATTAAAGGTTCATATAAGCAATTTAAGGAAAAAACTCCGTGAATGTTCGGATAAGGACTACATTGAAGCAGTATGGGGGATAGGTTTTAAGATGAAACATAACAGTTAACCAAATCTTAACCTTTTTCTTAACTGCTTTCTTAACCCTAAGGTGATAATCTATAGGTACATCGGGGATACCTGTAGAGGTTTTCCCTAAAGGAAAGGAATGATTATCAATGGAATATGTTCTTACGACAAATTCCCTGTGCAAAAGCTACCGTAATTTTAGAGCGGTAAATGACCTGACCATGCACGTTCCAAAGGGTTCAATATACGGCTTTGTAGGAAAAAACGGTGCAGGCAAAACCACACTTATCCGACTTATCTGCGGACTTCAGCAGCCAACGTCGGGCAATTACTCAATTTACGGTACAGAGTACACCGACAGTGACATAGCAAGGTCACGCAGAAGAATGGGTGCAGTAGTGGAAACTCCTTCAATTTACCTTGACATGACAGCACGAGAAAATCTCAAACAGCAGTATTTAATCCTCGGCAATCCGTCACTTGAGGGTATGGACGAGATTTTAAAGCTTGTAGGGCTTGAGAATACAGGTAAGAAGAAAGCGAAAAATTTTTCCCTCGGTATGCGTCAGCGTTTGGGTATTGCGATAGCACTTTGCGGTAATCCAGATTTTCTTGTTTTGGACGAGCCTATAAACGGACTTGACCCGCAAGGAATAGTAGAAATAAGGGAGCTTATACTGAAGCTTAACCGTGAACGCAGAATTACTGTACTTATTTCAAGCCACATTTTAGACGAACTGTCAAAGCTTGCCACACATTACGGTTTTATTGACAACGGTAAAATGCTTAGGGAAATAAGTGCAAAAGAGCTTGAAAATGCTTGCCGCAAGTGTATGCGTATAAAGGTTACACAGCTTGGTTCATTTTCAAGGGCTATGGACGAACTTGGCATTGACTACAAGGTTGTGTCGGACAATGAAGCAAATATTTTTGGGCAAGTTAATATAACGGAGCTTGCCATTAAGCTTAGTAAGGAAAATTGCAGTATTATTTCGGTTTCCGAGCATGATGAAACCCTTGAGAGCTACTATATGGAGCTTATAGGAGGTGACATTAATGAGTAATTTAATTTCATCTGTATTTCATCGTTTGAAATCAAGTAAACTTTTTTACTTATGCCTTGCCGGAGCGTTTTTACTAAGTGTATTTATGATGCTTAACTCGTGTCGAGTTGCACTTTTACTTGCTGCTGATGGGTGGTCGTCAAAAACTCTTGATGACTGTTATTTTGATATAATTCCATTCATGGGTTTTGTGTGTTCGCTTTTTTGCAGTCTTTTTGTCGGTGTTGAATATTCAAACGGAACTATGAGAAATAAGGTTGTTGTCGGTCAAACACGAACCAGCATTTATTTTTCCTTTTTTACCGTGAACCTTGCCGCATCGGAGTTATTTACATTGGTTGGTGCTATGGGCGGTCTTGTGGGTATTCCTGTGCTTGGCACTTTTAACATGGGTATAAAGGGTGCAGTAATTTATATTTTGCTTGCAATGCTGATTGCTGCCGCATGGGCAGGAATATTTACCCTTATCAGTATGCTTGTTACAGACAGGGCGATTTGTGCAGTCACCTCCATTCTGCTGTTTTTGATTCTTCTTATAACTGCATCAATGATGTACAACGCCTTGTGTGAGCCTGAAATGATAAGCGGTGCGATACTGACGGCAAACGGTATTGAAATGAGTGACCCCGAACCAAATCCAAGTTACATTGGCGGTTTTATGCGTGATGTATATACCTTTATAGTGAGGGCAACTCCTGTGGGACAAGGTATACTGCTTGCAAATTTGGAAATGGAAACTCCTGTTTTCTGTGCAGTTTCGTCAGTTATTATAACAATTATAACAACTGTATTCGGCTTGGCGTTTTTTAGTAAAAAGGATTTAAAGTAAACTATTCGGTGTGATTTATATGACTGACATATAAAAGGGGTGGAGAGATGCTTCCTTGGGTTTTTACTGCAATTTTTGCAGCGGTAAGCATAGCCTTGATGGCAAAGGTTAAAATGCTTCAGAAAAATATAGATAAAATATGCAGTGACTTCACAGAGCATCTCTCCGCCGATACAAACACTCTCATTACGGTTTCGTGCCGTGACAAACACGTTCGTAGACTTGCTGCTGAGATAAATGTTCAGCTTCGGGAACTGAGAAAACAGCAGATTAAGTACCTCAGCGGCGACCGTGAGTTAAAGTCTGCTGTTACAAACATTTCCCATGACCTGCGAACTCCCCTTACGGCGATTTGCGGTTATCTTGATTTATTGGAGCGTGAGCAGACCGATGTTAAGGTGGCTCGTTATGTTTCCATGATAAAAAACCGTACGGAGGCTATGAAAACGATGACTGAGGAGCTTTTCAGATACTCGGTCATAAATTCTGTAGAGGAAATAAAGCTTGAGCAAATTTCTGTTACAAAAGTTCTGGAGGAATGCCTTGCCTCGCATTATGCTGCCATTACACAAAGAGGACTTG
>CAMWIZ010000195.1 GCA_947174455.1 uncultured Clostridia bacterium
CAGTAGTACGAATATTATTCGCACTCCCAGAGAAACCTTTCGCCTTGGCTCTCTTCGGCAGATATCCCTTTCACGCTTGCCGTAATTCTGCGAAAATCATATAACAAGCACTACTGATAATATCTGCACCTCTATCATAATTGCATTGTAATAATGATAACATCTATTACAAACCGTGTCAATAGAGATAAAAAAGAAAGTTTTATAGAGTTTTAAATTTTTTTATTTTCAAACAATATTTTAGCAACAAGGCAACATTCCCTGCTTATGAAGTATTGTCACTCCATAAGCATTTTTATTGCCTGTCTTACGGAGCGTACCCCTACAAGCTCTATGTCGGGATTTATGCCCTTTGCCAAGTTTCTGTAATTATAATATGGCAGTATACAGCGTCTGAAACCCATTCTTGCTGCCTCGTTAATTCTTTTTTCGGCATGGGCAACCGAGCGTATTTCCCCTGCAAGACCTATTTCACCGAAAACAAGGACATCTTCGGGAATTTGAAAATCTTTCAAACTGCTGACAAGGGCGGCAGCAACGCACAAATCAACTGCACGCTCATCAAGTCTAAAACCGCCAACAACGTTAACATAAGCGTCGGCACCCGAAAAGTAAAAACCCGCTTTTTTCTCCAAAACTGCAATAAGAAGTGCCATGCGGTTATAGTCAAAGCCTGTTGACATTCTGCGGGGAGTACCGTAACCGGAATTTGTAGCAAGTGCCTGCACCTCTGCAAGTATGGGACGTGAGCCTTCCATTGTACAGGCTACACAGGTACCCGAAGCATTTGTCGGCCTGCCCGACAAAAGCATTACGGACGGATTTTCCACCTCTTTAAGTCCGTCACTTCTCATCTCAAATACACCTATTTCATTGGTTGAACCGAAACGGTTTTTCACGGCACGCAGAACTCTGTAGGAAAGCTGACGGTCGCCCTCAAAGTACAGCACCGCATCAACAATATGCTCCAGTACTTTTGGTCCTGCGATAGCTCCGTCCTTGTTGACGTGACCGACAATTACCATAGGAATTTCGAGCATTTTTGCAGTACGCATAAGAAGATTGGTACATTCTCTTACTTGGGTAACGCTTCCCGGTGAGGAGTTGAGCTGTGTAAGGTTCATTGTCTGTATAGAATCTATTATAACCAAATCAGGCTCCTCAGCCTTAATTTGTTCAGCAATAATCTCCACGTCTGTTTCTGTCATTACAAGCATCTCGCTTGTAACGCCCAATCTGTCAGCACGCAGCTTTAATTGTCTGCGTGACTCTTCTCCCGACACATACAATATGTTTATCTGTGAACCTAAATTTTGGCACACCTGCAAAAGTATGGTTGACTTACCTATACCGGGGTCACCGCCTATAAGCACAAGTGAGCCTTTTACTATACCTCCGCCGAGGACATTGTCAAGCTCACCTATACCTGTTTTGTACCTGCATTCGTCCTTTGTATCAATTTCAAGCAGCTTCATCGGACGTGACGAAACCGAGGCGGTTCGTACCTTTTGTACAACCTCTCTCTCCTTTGGAGCGACTATCTCCTCGTTCATAGTATTCCATTCACCGCATGTAGGACATTTTCCGTACCATTTCGGCGATTCATATCCACATTCAGAACATATGTAAACACTCTTAGACTTTGCCATTTTTTCTCCTTACTTTTAGGGAACAGACGAACAGCTACCGTAAAAGCTGCGATGGCCGGTACGGTTCTTATTCGGTCTTAACCCTGCCTTTATCCGATAAATACTCCAGTGTACCGCAGTAAATTGAAAATGCAACCTGTTTTTGGTACTCCTCTGTAACAAGCCTTGCAGTTTCCTCTGCGTTTGACAAAAAGCCGCATTCAACAAGAACACACGGGTTTACGCAGTTATTAAGCAAATAAATGTTGCTGTCTGCTTTTTTCAGTTCTCTGTCATTATTTGGCTGAATAAAACTCACCACAGCTTTTCTCAAGTATTCGGCAAGCACCTCGCTGCCGCTGTTGTTTGCAGAGTAAAAAACCTGTGCACCGCTGTACTGTGAAGATGTAAACTTATTTTGATGAATGCTTATAACGCAGTCAACCTCTTCATTGTTGTACATCTCAAGTCTTTCTTTCATATCCGACCGTTTTCTCTCTTTAACAGTGGGCAAAGTGATGTCACCGAGTGCCGCATCATCTTCCCTTGTCATAATAACATTACAGCCCGACAACTCAAAGTAATCACGAAGGCACTGTGAAATTGCCAGGTTAATATCCTTCTCCACAACTCCGTCATCGCTTACCGCACCACCGTCCTCACCGCCATGACCTGCATCAATTAAAATGCAGATGGGTTCTTCTTTAACATTCTCAGCCGCACAGCTATGTATGTGCCAAACGGCATTGAGCATAAGAACCACAAATGCGGCACACAGCAAAACCATAAGAACGTAGAAAGCCGAGTTATAAAAGCACTTCTTTATTTTCTCCATTTTACACACCTCAATAAATTCTATGCAAACTCGGTGTACAAAATGCCTTATGTATTTCGTCCCTATAATCCTCTTTTTTTGCGGTATTGTTATATTGAAAAGAAATCTTTTTTCGTCAGGACTGATGTGCAATATGCAGGGTATACTGAATAACTGCTGACCCAACTGTGGCTATTTTACGTTAAATTACATAAAATCAGTCAACATAGTTACCGTCAACTATCCTTGCGGCTTTATGTGCCAGAGAAAAATCCTCCGGGGTATTTTCGTATTCCTCTATATTATTCATTTTGTAAAAACCTGTCTTGATTTTCTTCAGATAGTCAAGATGCTTATTAAGCAAGTCTACCATAAGCTGTGTTTCCTCGTCAAGGTCTTGCTGAGTTTTGTTTGTGTTTTTCGCAAGATTTTCCAAGTCAAATTTCATCCTGCCGATATCCTATTGAATAAAGTCAATTACGGTTACAGCGTCCATGCTTTTTTCCTCGGCTTCGTCCATAAGCTTCGTAGCATCACGCTGTGCATTAAGCTTTATTTCTGACAGTGTTTTCTCCAATTCATCGTATTTTTTTACCTTAACCGCAGTTAGGTCAAGCTTTTCCTGAAGTTCGTTTTTCTCCTTGATACGCAAAGCAAGCTCATCTTCATATATTTTCAGTTCGTTTTGCAGTTCCGTTCTGAATAAAGCAGCTTGATATCTCGCCTCTTTCACATCTCGGTACAAGCGTTCGTTTTCCTTTTTGAGCGTAAGCTCCCTGCTTGTTCGCTCCTCAATTTCATATTGAAGCTGAAGTATTTTTTCTTTCTGCTCCGCTGCCAATTCCTCATATTCGTATTCAGTCATGTTAAACACCTCTTTAATATACAGAAATTATGTTAGATACAAAAATAAAGAATTCTCTGATTGAGTGATTTATGAGTGAAGTCTGCCCCTGAAAGAAGTAGTACCAATCTTGAGCTTTTGTGAATGTAAAGAAAATTAAACAGTCTAATAAATGAAC
>CAMWIZ010000196.1 GCA_947174455.1 uncultured Clostridia bacterium
CCGTTTATACCAAAAATTACATCGTTATTTTCCAAAGTTATCTTCATCTCCTCATGAGAAAATGGAATTACTCAATGGTAAAGCCTGAGTTAGCTACAAACCAACTCTTCTCACTTTCAAGCTTGCTGTCTAAGGTTTTGTCTGCAACAATGGAGAGGACCTCACAGAAGCACCTCATTCCGCCGAATTTTATTGTATTGTCGCACACAATTTCACACTTATCTCCAAAGAATTCAGTAATTACGGGTTCAAAAGCCTTGTCATTGGGTGAAATATATACCACTGACTTATTTTCTCCCATATACTCAGCAAGTTCCTCGGCACAGGACCTCATATATGCGGCATATTCGCTGCTTTTTGCATATTTCCTTAATTGCTGCTCAACCTCAGAAAACACTGCCTGTACCATACCGTTACGCTTTTCATAGAGTTTTCTTTTCAGCTCAGTTTCCTTAACCGAAAATTTCTTTGCCAGTGCCGCCTTGTACTCAGCCTTCTCCTTTTGAAGATAACTGTAGGCGGCAGCCGTTCCCTCTTCATTGGCTCGCTCGAGCTGTTCCTTTTTGAAAGCCTCTGTTTCTGCCTGAATCAAGTTTTTTTGCTCCTCGGCGTATTTTTCAATGGCTTTCAAAAAGCTGTTTGTCTTACCGGTTGCATCTATCATAAACAACACACTCCTGCTGTACTAAACAAAGAAAATACCGATTAAAATCGGCTATTTTCCAAAAATATCAATCAAGCTTAATACCGATAGCATCCCTGACATATCCAGTAATGGAATCGCCTGTGCGACCGTTACCGTGTCTGTCCGGTATGCCAACTATCAGCGGCTGCTTTCTATTCATCTTATAATCCATTATCAGCTCCGGACATAAAGACGTAAGACTGTCAGTCATAAGAACTACTGCAACATCTTTTCGCCGCATAGTTTGTTCGAGAGTTTTCCTTACCTCTTTCTCAGTATGAACTACAACACCGTCAATACCGGACAACCGCATTCCAATCAACGTATCAATGTTGTCACTAATTAGGTAAAACTTCATTACAGCACACCCACTTATTAGCCAAGCTTTGAAAGAATGAGAATAGATACAAGCATACCGTAGAGGGCAACACCCTCGCCCAAAGCAACGAAAATAAGTGATTTACCAAAATTCTTAGGATCTTCACTTGTTGCACCGATTGCGGCAGGAGCTGCATAACCAACGGCAATACCGCCGCCAATACAGGAAAGACCCGTTGCTATACCCGCACCTATAAGTCCTATGCCCATGGCACTTGATGAAGCCGCAGCTTCTGTAACCTCAGCAGCACTTGCTACCATAGGACACAAAAAGCATACCAAAAATACCGCACAGAAAGAAGCAATCTGAGTGTACAATGCTTTTTTTCTCTTGCATCCCTTAGCTACGGCTCTGTTAGCCAAGCAAACTGATGTAATACCGAAAATTACCGGGATAGAAAGAAGTACAAATTCCATAATAGTGAACCTCCAAAAAATGAATGAAAAATAAAATTTATTCTGAAACGGCATTTACAGGACTATAAGCCCTGCCGTCGCCTCTGTAGAATCTGCCGAACATCTCATAGAACTCAAGTCTTAGAACCTGAATACATACAAGCAATGCCTCCAGTGCCATGACGAACAGATTACCGAATACCACGATAGCAACGTAACCTACACCACTTGTCATATTGGCAAGTGTAAATACGACCTCCATCATACCTGCGTGAACAAGCACAAACGCACCTACACGCAAAAAGGACATAGTATTCGTTACATAGCTGAGCAAAACCTCAAACAGTTCGAAGAAGTTCTGTACACAGTACTCGCCCCACTTTGCAGGCTTCCAGTCCTTCTTGCCTTCTGCAAGCTTCCCGAGCGGTTCCTTAAGGAACATGAGCAGCAGCGGTATAGCAATAAGGACTATGACATAGAGAGGACTGAGAACCTTTATGCCTAAGAACATTTGCAATACAAGTGCCGCAACAACAGAGACATAAAAGACCAAACCGCTGACTCCGTTGTTGCCAAACACAGCCTCTTCAACATTGCTCAGTTTAAATGACGTTATAATATTCAGTATAATTGCAAGGGTTACAAGCACTATACCTATGCCAACTGCAAAATATATTATGTTATTTGTCATTGCGGGTTCCATAACACTTATTGGCTTTTCATCTAAACCGAAAAGAACCTTGTACAACGGATTTAGAACATCTTCATAACCGCATACTGAACCGTAAACAAATCCAAATACCGTACCGGAAATACCACACGGTATTAAAATCGAACCTATAGGCATCTTAAGGCATTTTTTCATAATAATGCCGGCAATAACAATCATAAGTCCGTGACCTACGTCGCCAAACATTATACCAAACAGTATTGTATAGACTATAGCAACAAACGCTGTTGGGTCAAATTCTCTGTAGTTCGGCAAACCGTACATTTGCGTATAGAACTCGAATCCCCGTGTAAGCGGATTATTTTTGAGCTTTACAGGCGGTGAATGCTTCAGTTCATCTTTACCGTCACTCAATGAGCATTCAACAGATTCAATCCCCGACAACGCATCAATTATTCCCTGATGCTTACCGTCAGTTACCCAGCCTACCAAAACAAAGCTGTTGTTGTAATAAACCGCCTTGCCCGTAATCTCATAAACTTGTCTTAGATTTTGAAGCAGACTGTAATAGATATTTATATTATTCTGCTCGCTCCTTAAGAAGGCGTCATACTCGTCACCCAGCTTTTCAAGCTCCGCTTCAAGCTTTGGAATAATCTTTTTCTGCTCCTCACAATATTGCTCCGGAGTACCGCTTAAAGTTCCCACTTCAAAGCGTTCAAAGTAAAGACCCGAAAAGATTCTGTCAATATCATCACTATTGGCAATCGGAGAAACATACATACCCCAGTAATATTCATCATCGCTTGAACACGGAAAGAATATTACAAACGGGTTATCCTCATAAGCCTTCAGCTTTTCAAAGCTGTCCTTTGGCATTCTGCCAAAGTTTGCCTTTATATAGCTGCATTCATTAACTTGGTTAAGCTCCACGTCCAAACCGAAAAAATGACTTACATTTTCCGCATTTGAGCGGCATTCACTTATATGCTCGTTTATCTCTTTGCGTTTTTCGGTAAAATAAACAAGCTTTTCAGAGGTACGCACAACATAATCTTTTATTTGTTCCTCGGAGTAATCGCTCATTAATACCGAACATGGCTTGCATTTTATATTGTTGGTTTCCAGTGCATCTCTAAACTCTTCAAAAACAGCATCATAGGGGTTGGATGACTGCACAGGAAGAAATTTTTGGGTATTGGAATAAAATCTGAAAGGATCATCGGGCTGAAAGCTGTGGGTATTGTTGAGCTTCTCAGCCACCTCGTACAATTTATCCAAAAAGCCAATCACTCTAATACATTTTATTTTTGCAATAGCCACTATATCAC
>CAMWIZ010000197.1 GCA_947174455.1 uncultured Clostridia bacterium
ATTAAATAGAACTATTTAAAAAATGTATAGTAACAAAATAAAAGTTAAATTCTTTTTGTATCTTTTGCATATCTAACTTCTGCCGTGCGTTGATGTTGCAAGTTGCTTTTTTGGTGGAGTGTGTTCTGACTTTACGTGTAGTGCCGTTTGCAGACGGCAAAAAACACAATTTTTTCACGGAACATACAGAAAATTTTTTAAAAATCAATAAAAAGCGATGATACAATGTCCGTATGATTTTTGGTTACAGCAAAGGTAGAAATACTAAAAAGATTAGAAAACTTTTAATATATAGGTCGGTTCTATATGAGATTGTACATACTATACAGTAATTCATTTGTTTGTCATACAGATAAACAGTAATATTTAGATTTAAGGAGGAGTTCATTATGGCATCAAAAAAGTTAAAAAAGTCTTTGAGCGTATTGTTGTCATTGGCAACAGTATCCGGTGTCGCTCTTGCAAACGCAGGTGCGGTATCTGCGTTTGAGGTTGAACAGGAAACAAGTTCAGCCAATAGTTACGGTCTGTGCAGCAATATTTCGGATGGTGTAATTCTTCATTGCTTCTGCTGGAAGTACAATGATATAAAGGATATGCTTCCGGAGATAGCGGCAGCAGGATTTACATCAGTTCAGACTTCACCGCCGCAGGCTACGGACGGAACAGGATCATGGTGGTGGTTCTATCAGCCAAAAGGATTTTATATCGGCTCAAGTGCAATGGGTACAAAAGCAGATTACGAGTCTCTTTGCCAGGAAGCAAGCAGATACGGTGTTAAGATAATTGCTGACGTTGTTGCCAATCACCTTGCAGGCAACCACGACCACATTCAGGACGACCTTAAAGACAGTCAGTTTTGGCATCCGGACATAGGAGATTCCAGAGACGGTGACCGTTGGCAAGTAACACACGGAAAAATAGGTATGCCTGACCTTAACACAGAGCATTCTTATGTTCAGGAGTGTGTAAAGAACTATATACAGGAGTTGAAAGCTGCAGGTGTTTCCGGTATTAGATTTGATGCAGCGAAGCACATTGGACTTCCCAGTGAAGGCGACAACTTCTGGCCGACTGTAACAAGTGACTCCAGTCTTTGGTACTACGGTGAAATTCTCAATAACCCGGGACTTTCCTATAAGCCTGAGGATGGTCAAAGAGAACAGGCTATTAGTCTTATGAAGCAATATGCACAATACATAGCTGTTACAGACAGTCCTTATGGTATGACGCTTCGTGATGAATTTAAAAGCGGCAGAGCACCGGACGGTTACGGTAACTACTGTGCAGAGTGGATGGGACTGCCGAATGATAAGCTTCTTTATTGGGCTGAGAGCCATGATACTTGGTCAAACAATGATGACTGGGGCTATTCATGGGATCACAGTCAAAATGTTATCGATCGTGCTTATGCTATTGCAGCAAGCCGTAATAAGATAACAGCACTTTATTTCTCCCGTCCGAGTACTCATGTTAAGGACGATATCACGATAGGTGCTAAGGGCAGCACGCACTTTACTTCTAAGGAAGTTGCAGCGGTTAACCATTTCCATAATGCAATGAATGGTCAGCCGGATTATTATGTAAGTGAAAACGGTAACGCTGCGGTGTGCCGTGGTGGCGGTGCAGTTGTTGTAAAGGGCAGTGGCAGCGGTCATGTTGAAATTTCAAACGGCGGCGGCACTACAACACCGGGTACATATAAAGACGAAATTACAGGCAACACTTGGACTGTAACTGCAGATAAAATTTCGGGTGATGTCGGTGACACAGGTATTGCTGTAATATATGACTTTGATTCACCTAACAGTGATACGGACGTTACAACAGATACAGACACATCAACAGATACAACCACAGATATTCCTGCAGGGGATATGAGAGTTTTGTTCGATAACTCAAAGACAAGCTGGTCTAACGTTTACTGCTACGTTTACAATGATTCCACAAATCCTGCAAGCGTTGAGCAAAATGCAGCATGGCCCGGCGTAAAGATGAATAAGGGTTCTGACGGAATATTCTATTATGACGTTCCTGATAAGTTCAAAAACGGAAATGTTATTTTCGGTAACGGATCCGATGGTGCAGAAGCAGGTTCGCAGATTCCTGCACAGGATGAGCCGGGTATGAAGCTTGAGGGAAAATCACACAAGTGGGATGGTACAAACTGGGTAGTTGTCAGCGGTCCTGATACAGATACAACTACTGACACAACAACAGATACTACAACAGATACTACAACAGACTCCGATACAGATACTACAACTGATTCCGACACCGACACAAGCACAGACGTAACGTACACTATAATTCTCGGTGATGTTAATGATGACGGTAAGGTGAATCTTAGAGATGCGGCAAAGGTACAGAGAGTAGCAGCCGGCTTAGATTCCCTGAATGTCGTGGGAACTCTTGCTGCAGATGTTACAGGTGACGGAAAGGTAAGACTTGATGATGCCACCGCTATTCAGAGGTATGACATTAAGCTCTCCACAGGTTATAATATAGGAAAGAAAATTTCTATCCCAATAGATGGTTAATAAATAAGCTTGCTCCCTTAAATCTAACCTATATCTAAAGGAAAAACCGAAGTTATTTGACTTCGGTTTTTTCCTTTTGTTTTTTACATGGAAAAGCAAACTTTAGGTAAGAATTGATACGGTTTTATTGCGTACAAAGCCGAACAACCGCTATACTGAGATTGTTCGGCTTTGCGACTAAATTAAAAATGTGTGGCTTAGAGTGCAGTGGTGTTATTGAAGTTAGATTTAATAGTATCGGCTGTATCTGATGCCCTGTTAAAAATGTCATTTGCAGATTTGTTAACTATTCCGTCACCTCTGAAAGAATACTTGAAACCAAAGAAAAGTCCTACAATACCAAGCGTAATTGAGAGTTCAAAGAAAATCAAGACTACCAATATAGGCAATGCAAGTATATCTTTGCCATTCTTTGTAACAACGAAGCTGTTGTCTACACTTGCTTTTATAAGCTTTGAGATTACTCCGCACACCTTGCCCATGGTTTCAGCAAATGATTTGCGGTTTTTTGGTGCTTGGTTTTGAGTATTCTGATAATATCCGTTGTTGTACGCATACTGTGGGTTCGGGCTTTGGGTATACTGTGGGTTTTGGGTGTATTGTGGATTTTGGGTATACTGTGGGTTTTGGGTGTACTGTACGTTTTCAACAGCTTCTTTGTTCAAATTCACGCTGTTTTTCTCCTTGTTTTCTGACTCAAGAATAACCATTGCTTCGAGCATATCCCAGTTAGTTTTTTCCAGTGCTTCCTTTGCCTGTGCAAATGTTACTTTTGCTGTTTGGCTGAGTTTCTCTGTCATTTCAAAATTTGTCATAATTGATTCCTCCATAATGTTTTACAAACAATTATTTTTGTTAACCTCTCGGTTGTTTTTGTTGTGTCTATATAATACCTGTCTCGTATACTCATCTG
>CAMWIZ010000198.1 GCA_947174455.1 uncultured Clostridia bacterium
ATGAATAACAGTAAGTTTTCACTGGTTTTACGCCAGTGCAGGGAAAATTCGGGGCTAACGCAGAAGCAAGTGGCAGATGCACTCAACGTTGAGCGTTCCACATATGCTTACTATGAAACAGGAACAACGCACCCAAGTGGCTCTATGATTATCAAGCTTTCAAACATATTCAATGTAAATTACAATGTTTTTATGGATGCTGTGGGTGATACGGAGTTTGACAACAACGAAGAGGATGAGAACTTTACAACTCTTTCTGATACTTCGTGGAAGGAGAGGGAAAAAATCTATACTCTTCCGTCAAGTGAGCAGAACCTTATCATCAATTACCGTTCATTAAACCGCAAGCAAAAGGCAGAGATTGATGAGATGATAAACAAATTTAAGGAAGAAAATAAGGGCAGCGGTAAGCTGAAGTAATTTTTCGTTGTGTTTTTTTGAGGATTTTTGTCCGTATTTTAATAAAATATCTTTACAAACCACCAAACATGTGATATAATTCTAGTGCACTTTGCGTAAGCATTTGTGTATAAATCACCCCTTTCACGGTTATGGGACAACTCCGTGGTATACGGTATTCACCTAACCCTTGACTGTGAATGTTTGCTTTTTGCTGAAATTTGGGTGGGAAATATTTTTAAAAGGTGGAATGACATATGACAAAGGCAGAGAAAACTGCTATCATGCAGGAGTATGCAACACACGAGGGCGACACAGGTTCACCTGAGGTACAGATTGCTGTTCTTACAAAGAGAATTAACGATCTTACCGAGCATCTCAAGACTCATAAGAAGGATCACCACTCACGTCGTGGTCTTTTGAAAATGGTAGGTAAGAGAAGAAATCTTTTGAACTACCTTACAAAGGTTGACATCGAGAGATATCGTTCTATTATTGCAAGACTCGGTATTCGTAAATAATTCACCAAATCGGGGGCAGGCGGATTTTCGTCTGCCCCAAAAAGTATTTTTTTACATTAAAAGGGTATTGATATTTGTAAAGAAGCGATAAAGTGCGAGTTTGGTTCTGAGTTTTAATGCGGCATACCTTTATCGTTTGTTTTTGCAAAATTGTTAGTACTGCAAAAAATCGTTTGGGCGGGATTCTTTAGCGGTAAAATATATATTCATGTATGTTTGTGAACATATATTTTATTGCTAAGTTCCTTGCCTGACGAAAAAGGAAGGATTTTTAAAAATGGCAAATACGGCTAAAGTTTTTGACAGATTTAAGGTATTTGAAACTGAATTTGCAGGCAGACCGCTTGTTGTGGAAACAGGTAAAATGGCTCAGCTTGCAAACGGTTCTTGCTTGGTTCGTTACGGCGACACGGTTGTACAGGTTGCCGTAACAGCATCAGCAAAGCCGAGAGAGGGTGTAGACTTTTTCCCACTTTCTGTGGATTATGAAGAGAAGCTTTACTCTGTTGGCAAAATTCCGGGTTCCTACCTCAAGAGAGAGGGCAGGCCGAGTGAAAAGGCTATACTTGTTTCAAGAGTTATCGACAGACCTATTCGTCCTTTGTTCCCTAAGGATATGAGAAACGACTGTTCTGTTGTTGCAACGGTTATGTCCGTTGACCCTGACTGCTCGCCTGAGATTACAGCTATGGTCGGCACATCAATCGCTTTGTCAATATCAGATGTTCCGTGGAACGGTCCTGTAAGCAGTGTTTCTGTAGGATATGTTGACGGCGAGTATGTAATCAACCCTACCAAAGAGCAGCGTGCTGCAAGTAAAATGGCTATAACTGTAGCTTCTACAGACAGCAGAATTGCTATGATTGAGGCAGGTGCAGACTGCTTGTCAGATGAGGTTGTATACAACGGCATTATGGCAGGTCACGAGGCTAACCAGAAGATTATAGAGTTCATCAAGGGTATTCAGGCTGAAATCGGTAAGGAGAAGTTTACTTACCCAAGCAATGAGCCTGACCATGAAATGTTTGAGGCTATTAAGGCTTTTGCCGAGGAGGACGTAAAACTTGCTCTTGATACGGATGACAAAACGGTAAGGGATGAACGTTTGCAGCCGATCTATGAGGCTGTTCACGCTAAGTTTGACGAGGTTTATCCGGAAATGGAAGCTCAGATTGACGAGTGTCTTTACAAGACACAGAAGTTCATCGTCCGCCGTTGGCTTCTTGACGAGCAGAAACGTGTTGACGGGCGTGGCATGGACGACATAAGACCCCTTGCTTCAGAGGTTAGTCTGCTGCCGAGAGTACACGGTTCGGGTCTTTTCACAAGAGGTCAGACACAGGTTTTGACTATTGCTACACTCGGTCCTGTTTCCGACAAGCAGCTTCTTGACGGTATAGACGATGAGGAAGAGAAAAGATATATTCATCACTATAACTTCCCAAGCTATTCTGTTGGTGAAACAAAGCCAAGCAGAGGTCCGGGAAGAAGGGAAATCGGTCACGGTGCACTTGCCGAGAGAGCACTTGTCCCTGTTATTCCGTCAGTTGAGGAGTTTCCGTATGCAATTCGACTTGTAAGTGAGGTAGTATCTTCAAACGGTTCTACATCTCAGGGTTCGGTATGCGGTTCAACACTTGCACTCATGGATGCAGGTGTTCCGATTAAGGCTCCTGTAGCGGGTATTTCCTGCGGTCTTATCACAGAGGGCGAGCGTTGGATGACAATGGTAGATATTCAGGGTCTTGAGGACTTCTTCGGTGATATGGACTTTAAGGTGGCAGGTACACACGATGGTATTACAGCTATTCAGATGGACCTTAAAATCAGCGGCCTTACACCTGAAATGGTTAAGGAAGCTTTGGAGAAAACACACAAGGCTCGTAATTATATCCTTGATGAAATTATGCTCAAGGCTATTGATAAGCCGAGAGAGGAGCTTTCAAAGTATGCTCCGAAAATGTTTACCACTGTTATTCCGTCTGACAAGATTAGCGAGGTAATCGGTAAGAGCGGTAAGGTCATTAAAGAAATTCAAGCTCAGTTCGAGGTTAAGGTTGATATTGAGGAAAACGGCGAAACAGGCAACGTGTTTGTCAGCGGTACAGATTCCGATAAGTGTAAATCTGCGCTTGCGGCTATTGACCTAATCGCAAACGGTCCGGAAATCGGTGCTATTTTCTACGGCAGAGTAACAAGACTTATGGACTTTGGTGCTTTTGTTGAAATAGCTCCGGGTATGGAGGGCTTATGCCATATTTCCAGACTTGACGTAAAGCGTACAGAGAATGTTTCCGATGTAGTTACAGAGGGCGACAAAATAATTGTTAAGGTGCTTGAAATTGACGAGAAGGGCAGGATCAATCTCTCTCGCCGTGATGCTTTAATTGAAGTTGAGGGTCTTGAGCCTGAAAACGATATCAGCGACCAGCAAAGAAGACCGAGAAACAACGACAGACGCAGCAGTGACAGAAGGAACAATTACAGAAGATAATTATATACTGTTATAAAAATTATCAGGGCGACGATGAAC
>CAMWIZ010000199.1 GCA_947174455.1 uncultured Clostridia bacterium
GGACGTATAGTGTCTAAGAAGGTGTGACCTTCATTTGTGATTTTAAAAATTTCACAGTAAACAATTTGTCTATTTGCATCAATAATTTTAGCATTTATGTAATTTTCTTCTTCAAGTTTGCAAACAGTATATAAAATCTCGCTGTTGTTATATTTACCGGAAAGTTTTTCGGTTAGTTTATCTAGCTTAACGGTCTTGACAAAGAAACTACCATTACTCTGTTCACAAACTAACAACTCTTCAAGTTGAAGTAAAACATCTCTGACACAGTTACAATTCAATTTCACAATAGCTCACCTCACTTTGGTACAATATTTGCATAGTCTAACTACTGACTACAGTTGGTATAAAGACTATGCTTGTTTTTTTGTATAATAAGAAGGTAATGGATTGACGAACCTCGCTTAGAACTCAGCGTTCGTATTAGAAAGTGTCATCCGCCTTCTTGTTATCAAGATTCGATTAAGCAGGTTGTTCTTATTTCATTTGAATATATTAAACGAAAATCACGTTCGTGTCACTAACCAAAATGAATTTTAACAAGCTCTTGTGTGGAACATTACACATCATATTATTGAAAGAAGGAACAGTAATGATTAGTGTTGGAATTGATGTATCTAAAGGTGAAAGTACTGTTTGTATTATGAAACCGGGCGGAGAAGTTTTAAGACCACCATTTAAAATGCTTCATTCTATTGAGGATATTCTCCACCTTGTAGACCTCATCAAGTCCTATGACGAAGAAACTCGTGTTGTTTTGGAAGATACCGGACACTACCACTTGCCCGTAGTAACTCTGCTTGTTGAAAAAGGTATCTTTGTTTGTACTGTAAATGCTTTGCGAATGAAGAAGTATTGCTCTCAAAGTATTCGCAGAGCAAAAACAGATAAGATTGATTCTGTCCGTATCGCATCATACGGACTTACATACTGGAATGAATTAACTCCTGTAATGCCACCTGACACTGTTTACAAAGAATTGAAGATGCTTGCTCGCCAATATTATCAAATGATTTCTATGCTAATTAAGGCTAAAGTTAATTTGAGTAATTTGCTCGACCAAGTTATGCCCCAAATTCAGTCGCTGATGACTGACAGCAAAAGCAATCACAAGCTTACCGATTTTGTTTCAAGATATTGGCATTACGGACATATTCTTGATATGGGAGAAAAAAGATTTACAACCGATTACTGTAAATGGGCAAAAAAACAGGGATACCGTGTGTATGAACGTTTAGCAAAAGAAATCTTTGCATTAGCTCAAAACGGTATCCCTGTGCTTCCTAACTCCATATCAACCAAAATAGCTGTTAAGGAAGCTGTTCGAGTTATTCATGAAATCGAAATATCTCGTGACACCATTTTAACACAAATGCAAGAACTTGCAAAGTCCCTACCTGAATATTCTGTTGTTCGTGAAATGTCTTGTATTGGCGATGTACTTGCCCCAAGAATTATTGCTGAAGTTGGTGATGTTCGCCACTTCTACAGTAAACACTCCTTAATCGCCTACGCTGGTATTGATGCACCGCCATATCAGTCAGGCTGCTTCAACGCTATAGAAAGACATATTTCTAAAAGGGGTAACAGCTATCTGCGTAAAACGGGTTATGAGATTATGCAATCTCTCATCCAACACAAGCCCGTAGGTGACCCTGTGTATGATTTCATCCAGAAAAAGCGTTCTGAAGGTAAATCCGGCAAAGAAGCTATGATTGCAGGCTTGAACAAATTTTTGCGTATATACTATGGAAAAGTTACTGAGCTTTACAGGAATATCAGCGATGAATTAGTTTTCTGTAGCCGTATTTAATTTTGATAAATCAAATAACTTTATAGGGTAGCAAAAAATTTTTTTCTTTTGCTGCTCAGCTTTGTTATACTCTTTTTTACTCATAAATTTTTCTATTTTATCTATTGACTTTTCTTAGCAGGTTTCTGTATATAGTTGTACGAATGGGGGTTCATGTACTAAATATAGTTTACTATATAAAGGAAGTGAAGTCAATGGATAGGTGTGAATTTGCAAAAATACTCAGAAATGGTCGAATTAGAAAAAAATTAACACAGACTGAACTTGCCGAGAGAGGAGGATTAACTCTAAGAGCAGTCCAGTACTGGGAGCAAGGTCAGAAAAACATATCATTAGAAAACGCCGATAAGCTTTTAAAGGCTCTCGGTGTAGAAATCAAAATAGGAGGTTCAGAATGAACGAATTACAAATATTTGAAAACCCTGAGTTCGGCAGTATCCGAACACTGGAGATTGACGGCGAACCATGGTTTCTCGGTAAAGATGTAGCTGAAATTCTAAGTTATACGAATACGCAAAAAGCAATTCGTGACCATGTAGACGACGAGGATAAGCTGACCGAACGAATCGTTCTGTCAGGTCAAAACCGTGAGGTTATATTCATCAACGAAAGCGGCTTATACAGCCTAATCCTTTCAAGCAAGCTACCCACAGCCAAACAATTCAAGCGTTGGGTAACAAGTGAGGTTCTGCCAGCTATTCGCAAAACAGGTACATACATCGCCCCGAAATCGCAATCTAATCCCGAACTTGCAAAGCTGAGAGCCGATGCCATGATGCTCAACGCAAAGAGCCGCATCGCAAAGCAGATGATGTCATTGTGGACAGCCGCAGGAGTAGAACCGCAATATCAGGCACTTGCGATGAACAACTACTATGATGGTCTTTCAGTTCCGAGAATTGCCCTTAAAGCAGAAGCAACGGCAATGTATGATTTGACAACGATTGCAAAACATCTCGGTGTTATGTCAAAGAGTGGTAAACCACATTCACAGGCAATCGGTGCTATTGTTGACAAGATAACCATTGAAGAGGGTGAATGCGAGTTAACACCTTATAGTAGTCATGGTCATGACGGTGTGTCTGCTCAGTACACTTTGTCGGTAGAGCATAAGGTAAAGACTTGGCTCGAGGACAACCTTTATCCGAATCAAGTTGAAGGTAATGGTAAGAAATACACAGTTAAATATGATAAGATAGGAGCTTAATTATGGATAACATTTTAGATTTTGACAACATTCAACCACAGAATAATGAAACATTCATATAGAACATTCTGAAGAATTTTACCGCACGGCACAAGATTTAAGTGAATTCATACACGATTTGCCACTTAGTCATACCAAGAATGATACTTTGATAGAGCTTATTCTTAATCAAGTAAAAGCTGCGTCACAGGACACATTCAACCAAGCTTTTAAAATGGGTGTTGAGTTTCAGAAGTTTACAGAAGAAGAGGAGGAATAAATATGACCTTGAACGAATTGAAAAAGCTTGATAGAAATGTCATCACCCCGGCAGAAGCGGCAAGCGTAATGGGCTGCGACCCACATTACATAAGACTACAGGCAAGAACTCACCCAGAGCTACTCGGCTTCCCGGTTGCCGTTCTCAGAAATAGAACCAAGATA
>CAMWIZ010000200.1 GCA_947174455.1 uncultured Clostridia bacterium
ATTGATAAATATGAACTGTTCGTAAGAAAAATTACTCTATATCCCATTACTTAAATCCCATCCTTTCCTCCTTGCCAGCTTTTGAAATATTACCCAATACATCAACATTGTATTTTTCAATGGAGAGTAACGTTTTTATGCCCAATCCCCCTATTTGATAAGTTTTATCATGATTTATTACTCCTATGGCAGCAGTGTGTATATTGGTACCTCTGTAGTAAACAAAATCAGATTTTATTGCTTTTATTGGTGCTAATGTACTGACTTTATTTACAACCTTAAAATCCTTCTCCTTTTTAAAGGTAACCTTAATTAAGTCGTTCTTGTAGAGAGAAAATACAAAGTCCTTTTCGTCCATAACTTTCCATTCGGAATAGCTTTTTTTAGCCACAATAGCTTTATTAGGAAGCTTTTTCTCGACAGTATCCGCAACATAAATAGGCACAGCATAATAACCTTCGCCTGCTACGTAAAACACGTCTATCCTTACCATTGTACCATTATCTGCTACAGCGGTTTTGTCATGAACAGATACTGTAAGTGTAGCCTTTTCCATTATCTTAACCTTTTTTACTATCGGTCCGTCTGTTCCGTCGCTCTTAGGTTTGTGGAAAGGTTCTTCAAATGCTTTTTTAGCGTCACCGTTGTATTCTTTTAAGCGTTTTAAGAGTGCGTTGTACAAAAGTCTGTCACTGTTGGGATTAAAGTAATTTTTAATCTCGCCGTTTTTGTCAAGCTCTAGACTTTGCAAAGGTACTTTTGATATGGTGCAGTTTGTTCCGTTGTCGTTGTATGGTTTCCTTATTGTTGCAAGATGTGCAGAGCCCTTTACCTTGTGGTTTGGCATCCTTGAAACAAAAATCGGTTTTAGCTCTTCATTTGCAGAGTAATTTACAAGCGGGCAGCCTTGCAGCATTTGGGTCGGATTTTCTGATGTCAGAACTGTTAATTCACGTCTGAAATCGCTGTAGGGGAGAGGAAATTTATCAACAATCTCTCCTGTGCGTTTGTCCATGTCGTACATCTTTCCGTCATCTGCTGTTATTTCTAAGTAATTGCCGCTCTCCTTAAATCGTGAATAATCAGATATTCTTTTAATCATTCCGTTAGTGGTTGCAGCTATAACGGCGGCGTCTACAGCGTGGTGAGTATCACCGTCCTCACGAATTTTACTTATACCCCAACGCTTACGAATATAGGAGGTTGCAGCACCGTTTACAGCAGTAACTCTCTTTTTCATTTCCGTATTTGATGAGTTAAACTCTAAATACTTGTTAATAAATTTTAGGATAAAGCTCGCAATGTATTGGGTATCTTGCAGATTACGCCTCTTGAATCCCGATAAATCATCGTCCGTTAGGTTTTCTTTAAGCAGATTCTTTTTCTTTGCATTTCTTAGGTTGGAATTGTAAATCCAAATTTCAAAGTTATCTCTTCTTTCGCCATTCAGATACTCCATAGGAATACGATTGCCCTTTTGTCTGTTTTCGTATGAGAATACAAGTACCTTGTTGTTGTATGTATCGTCAAAGCTTATGCTATATGGAATTATATGATCAATGTCAACATAACCGTCCTCTAAAAGCCTTGAATAGTC
The DNA here is from genome assembly GCA_947174455.1 of uncultured Clostridia bacterium. GTDB lineage: Bacteria > Bacillota > Clostridia > Oscillospirales > Acutalibacteraceae > RUG592. Next base: position 1,598 of record CAMWIZ010000200.1, read on the forward strand.
TATGCTCTTTTGAGAATACGGGCATTTGCCGTCCTGCTCTTTCCATAGCTTTAGCTTAACAAGGTCAAGTCCTGTAGGACTGTTGATATTAAAATTATTTCTGAGTTCCTCCATCAGAGTTTCATTATTTTTTCTGTTATCATTTTGCGACTTTTCTATTTTCTTTCGGTCATTGTAGTTTTTTGAAAGCTCTCTTGCAAGTTCAATATTTATGTATACGGGACTGTCGTCCATTTCTCTTATAATAGCGTTTACTACCTTGATTGTTTGAGAAACTGAACGTCTTACAACAGGGTTTGTTATGTCCTGAAGTTCAGGTGCTTTATCGGGATTGGCGGGCAAAAATTTCTGAGTATTTTTATTGTCTGCCTTAAAATTATAGCCTGCCTTGTCACAAGCTTCATTATACAGCAGGCCTTCTTCAAGGTAAGGGATAATCTTATCCAATGCTTTGATAGACAGATTGCAGGTTTTTCTTTGTGCAGGAAGTTTCAGTGCATTTCCAATTTCCTCATCAGAAAATCCCTTGTTGATAAGGTACTCTCGTATACCGCTGTCGTTTTTATAAACAGTTAATGCATACGCTAAGTCATTCATTTTACTGCGTGGCCAGTCCTTGTATTCATCGCCAAATTGTTTCTTGAAATCATGGTATGCTCTAAGATAAGAGAACTTAGTTGATTTCTCAATCTCCTCCGCTGATTTTGTGCCGTAGGAAATATTAAATCTGTCATCCTCGGTCATATCAGTCAATGATTTTCTAATAGCCGAATATTTTAGCTCCTTAGTTTTAAAAGCCAAGTTTATAACGGTTTGACGTTCCTGTGTAGTAAGCTGACGTGTATTGAATCGTGTTACAATACGCACAGCATTTACCTTGGAAAGCAGATTGAAATACTCAAATGAATATGAAGCTTTTACCGCACGAAATTCGTCCTGTTCTAATGTGCATTTTCCGAGCATTTTTTCTATTTGATTTCCGCCGTAAGGACTGTTGCCGCCGGGACCTTCTTCAAAGGAACGCTGGGAAAGCATAATATCCTTGAATTTATTCTGTAGCTCCTCGCTTGCATATGGATTGTTAAATTCACGCTGCCTTTCAAAAATGAAGTCTATCTCATCGCTGTAATTTTTTCTTGAAATTGTGTTTTGATAGCTGTTTTCTGTATTTCTTTTAGCATGAGAGAATTTTTCGTCAAGATACAGCATTTCACCAATAGTGCGGTAGCCTTTTTCAGTCATAAGTCTTTCATTTTCGTTTACAGCAGTGAGCAGCCTTCCTTCATCATTCTTTTTATCCTCAGCATCAATCTTACGGTTCGATTTGAAACCGCGTCTTTGACTGAGATGGATAAGCAAACGTATAAAGTCGTCTTTTTCCAATTTTTTATCGAGAGCCATGTATCTAATTTCATAAATATCAATTAGATTGTTACGGAATTCATATATTTTGCTTATATAGTCGTCGTCAACATCGAAGTGTCTTTTTATTTGGCTGCGTACTCTTTCTTTCCTATGAGTAAGCCTTCTTAGCCTGCGTCTTGCTCCTCTAAATTCTCTTCTTGGAGCAGCAAGAGATGAGCCGTCCTTTGGATTTTCGGCTTCCTCAAAAACTCTTGACCCCATTTTAAGTATTCTCATAGGCTCGTTATTGCCGTTCAGCAGCATAACCGCATAACCAACTGATGCAATTCCTATGTCTAATCCAATTCCGTAATACATAATAAATTCCTCCTGTTTTATAAAAGTGCAAATCAAAAAGTGTTCCGCAAGCTGTTATATGTAGTGTATAAATACATGAAAATATTTTATAAGTTAAATT
>CAMWIZ010000201.1 GCA_947174455.1 uncultured Clostridia bacterium
ATTGTAAATGCTGCTGCGGTTGTTAATGCCGTAAGCAAGAAAACAGGTGAGGTTGTAGACAGGTCAAAGCTTGTTATTTCCTCAACTGAATTAAAGAAAAAAATTTCAGCTAAATTTGAAACTCTGGGCAGATATATTTACGATACCTATGCCCAGGACGCAGCCGACAGCGAGGTTGTGTCACAGTATATAAGTGAGATTAACGAGCTTATCTCTCAGCTTAAATCTGTAAAGGATATGATGAACGCATCGGAAGATAAGGTAGCTTGTCCGAAATGCTCAGCCGCCAATACAACAGACAGTCTTTACTGCAAAAAGTGCGGTGCAACCCTTGATTTTTCAAACACATATACAGCTGCTTCCGCAGATGGGGCGGTACAGATTGAAAATGTTGAGCCTGTAACCCTGGAAAAGGACGAAATTACAGAATAATTTCAATACAGTATAGTATTACCGCACGATTTAAATTGATTGCAAAATTGTGCGGTGGTGTGTTGTTATGGCAGAAATGAGGAATAAGGTTTTGAAGAAAAAAGGTACTGTTTCAAAGAAAAACAATGCCAACAAAAAGCAAAGCTTTATGTTGGGTGCGGCTATCCTTACTGTATGTCTGCTGATTGTTAAGATTATCGGAATGTTGTACAAGGTTAGCTTGTCGAGACTGTACGGTCCGGTGGGTGGAGGACTGCTCAGCAATGCGTACGAACTGTACATACCTTTGTTTACTTTGGCAACGGCGGGCTTTCCGATTGCTGTTTCGAGAATGGTTTCGGAAAGTATGTCACAGGGACGCTACAGAGATATAAGAAGAATAAAAAAGGTTGCTGTTCCGTTCTTTATTGTTACAGGTATTATCGGTTTTTTGCTGATGATTCTGTTTAGCTTTTTCTATGTCAGATATATAAAAGCTCCTGACGCTTTTATTTCCACACTGGCACTTGCCCCGGCTATATTCTTTGGTTGTTTGGTTTCAGCATACAGAGGTTATTATGAGGGTATGCGTAATATGCTGCCCACCTCTATTTCAGAAATAGTGGAGGCATTTGTCAAGCTTGCCGTTGGTTATTCTCTTGCGTATTTAATGATGAATTACGGTGAAAGCTGGTTTGGTATCACTGATGAGAATACCCTAATAAAGTATTCTGTCGCAGCGGCAATTTTCGGTATTACACTCGGTTCATTTTTCAGCTTTTTGTATATTTATCTCAGATACAAAATTAAGGGTGACGGTATTACAGATGAAATGTATCGGCTTTCTCCCAAGCCAAGAAGTAAAAACGAAACCTTTCATATTCTTCTTCGCACCGCTATTCCCATAGGACTTGGTGCACTTGTTATGAATGTTGCAGGCACGATAGACGCCTCACTCATTCAGCGTCGTCTGCTTTTTATGATGGACAAAAATCCCGCCTCGCTATTAAACGAGTATGAGGGACTTATCCCTCAGGATGTCATTGACGAAGGTGTGGTTCATACCTATCTATGGGGGTGTTACGGTTACGCTTTGACGATTATGAACTTGGTTGTAACCGTAACGCAGGCATTTGGTACAACTGCCTTGCCAAACGTAACAGAGGCATTCACGAAAGGAAACAAAGCAGCCCTTAAAAAGAGTATAGAAACAGTAATGAGGGTTACTTTTGTGTTTACACTGCCTGCAGGTTTAGGCCTTACTGTACTAAGCGAGCCGATTATGAGAGTTGTTTATGGATATACTGACGGTGTAGGCATTGCAGGAGAGGTTCTCAGAGTTATGGGTATTGCAGTTATAGTGTTTGCTGCGGCCACACCTATGTGTAGCATGCTCCAGGCAGTCGGCAGAGTTGATATGCCGCTAAAGCTGTACGCAATAGGCATGGTTATAAAGATTGTGTCTAACTATGTTTTGGTAGGAATACCTCAGATAAATGTACAGGGTGGCAGCCTTGGTACACTGTTTTGCTACACGTTTGTTATTGTTGTTTCCGTGTTTGTTTTAATAAAGGAAACAGGGATAATTCCGGACTTTAAGGTAGTTTTAATAAAACCGTTGATTGCATCCGTAATGTGTGCCGTCACTGCATGGGTTTCATATTCATTGTTGTCAAAGGTTATTGTTACAGAGTCCCTCAAGCTTTTGACGGTAAAGGTAATTATATCGGTTGCAATGGCCTGTGTAATGTATGCTGTATTCCTGCTTTTACTGCGTGCAATTACAAAAGATGATATAATTAGTCTGCCAAAAGGTAACAAAATTGTAACAGTTCTTGAAAAATATCATCTTATAGGTTAAAATATACAGATGTAATCTGAAATTAAAGATTACAAAAAAATTACGGGTTTGTTCATTTAGGTGAAGGCTATGGATTTTGAATTTAAAGAGAGATATAATTTTGATGACCTACGGGAAATTGTTAAATGTTTGCGTCAGCCTGACGGCTGTCCGTGGGATAAGGAGCAGACGCATAAGTCCATTCGTCAAGATTTTATTGAGGAGACTTATGAGGTCATTGAGGCTATTGACAACGAGGATAACTCGCTGCTCAGGGAAGAACTAGGCGATGTGCTGCTCCAGGTCGTGTTCCACGCCTGTATTGAAGAGGAAAAGGGCGTGTTTGATATAGACGATGTAGCAAACGATATATGTCAAAAGCTCATCATCAGGCACCCCCATGTTTTTGGTAATGTAGATGCTGACACAACCGATAAGGTGCTTGATAATTGGGATAAAATAAAAATGCAGACAAAGTCCCAGAAAACTCAATCCCAGTCCATTGACAGTATAGCAAGAAGCTTGCCGTCAATGATGCGTGCCTCTAAAATTCAAAAGAAAGCAGCTAAAGTTGGATTTGACTTTGCTGATTTTGACTCTGCACTCTCCAAAGTATATGAGGAGCTTGACGAAGTTAAAGAGGCCGTTGCAAACGGAACCGAAGATCAGAGGGCAGAGGAAATAGGCGATTTGCTGTTTTCAGTTGTAAATGTCACACGCTTTGCGAGAGTTGACAGCGAAAAGGCATTGTACGATGCCTGTGAAAAGTTTATAAAACGTTTCACAGCAATGGAGGATACCGCCTTAAAACAGGGTAGGGAGTTAAGTCAGCTTTCTGCTGACGAGCTTGATGCTCTTTGGAATGAGGCTAAAAAATAATTATCATAGAAAACGGAGGATTTATTCCATGAACAAGACAGAATTGATTACTGCAGTAGCAGAGAAAAGCGGAATGACGAAAAAGGACGCAGAGAAGTCGGTTGCGGCTGTATTCGACACAATCGTTGAGAAGGTTGCAGAGGGCGAAAAGGTACAGATAGTTGGTTTCGGCACTTTCGAGATGAGAGAGCGTGAGGAAAGAATGGGTTGCGATCCGAGAACAAGAGAGAAGATAACAATCCCTGCCTCAAAGGTTCCTGCGT
>CAMWIZ010000202.1 GCA_947174455.1 uncultured Clostridia bacterium
GGATAAAGAAAAGTATATTATTTATCCACCGCTGCAAATGCCTTGTCAAGATCTGCAAGAATATCATCAATATTTTCCAATCCAACAGAGAAACGTACCATACCTGCATCAATGCCTGCGGCGACAAGCTGCTCATCTGTAAGCTGGCGGTGTGTTTCGCTTGCAGGGTGAAGTACACAGGTTCTGATGTCCGCAACGTGCACTTCGTTTGATGCAAGCTCCAGTGAATCCATAAACTTCATTGCTTTTTCTCTGCCTCCCTTGATAACAAAGGAAATAACACCGCTGCAGCCTTTTAAATACTTCTTAGCAAGAGGATAATTTTTATCACTCTCAAGTCCGGGATATGTTACGCTCTCAACCTTGTCGCAGTTTTCCAGATATTTTGCAACTGCCATGGCATTCTCGCAGTATCGGTTCATTCTAACCGAGAGGGTTTCCAAGCCGAGATTTAAAAGGAAAGCCGAATGTGCGGCAGGATATGCACCAAAGTCACGCATAAGCTGCATTCTTGCCTTGATAATGTACGCGGCTTTTCCGTAAGTTTCGGTGTAAACTATTCCGTGGTAGGATTCGTCCGGTGTGCATAATTCGGGGAAGTTTCCGTTTGTCCAGTCAAAATTACCGCTGTCAACAATTACACCTCCGACCTGCACAGCATGACCGTCCATGTACTTAGATGTGGAGTGAATAACAATATCTGCACCGAACTCAAACGGCTTGCACAGAATAGGTGTTGCAAAGGTGTTGTCAACAATAAGCGGTACGTTGTGCCTGTGTGCAAACTTTGCAAATCTTTCTATATCAAATACAGTCAAAGCAGGGTTTGCAATGGTTTCACCAAAAACAGCCTTTGTATTTTCTTTAAATGCCTTTTCAAGCACTTCATCAGAATCGGTTGATTTTACAAAAATACACTCAATTCCAAGTTTTTTTAGGGTGTATGAGAACAGATTTATTGTACCGCCGTAAATTTCGCTTACGCTTATAAAGCTGTCACCTGCACTGCAAATGTTTAAAATTGACATAAGCGAAGCCGCTTGTCCCGATGATGTACACATTGCACCGACACCGCCCTCAAGGGCATTTATTTTTTCCTCAACAGCCATTACGGTGGGGTTGGCAAATCGGGAGTAAATAAGTGATTTTGTAGGCTCGTCAAATACTGATGCAACCTCCTCGGTTGAATCGTAAACGTAGGTTGTGCTTTGAACTATTGGCACTACTCTCGGTTCGGAGTTTTTGGGTTGGTAGCCCGAATGCAGGCATTTGGTTTCGTCTTTCATTGTTTTCCTCCATTGAATATAAATTAGGGTAATATCGCATAATTACAGAGTGCGTATTAAAAATCCGAATTTTCGGCATATTATGCAAAAAATTACACAGGCAAGGCAAGGTACGCTGGGAGATTTGGTTTTAATTTTTTTACTGCTCCACGACAAATTGCCTGTAAGGAAAAGTATACCACACTGTGTAGGAATTTTCAAATACATTTTATTTACTGCGTGGTTACTGACGAGAGAAGAAAATTTAGGTTATTTTAAGATAAATATTAAGGTTCTTTTTATGTTGAGGTGGTAGAATGTATATATAGAGAAAAGAGAGATAACACATGGGAGGTTTTTTATATGGATAACGAATTTAACTATTTAAACAATCAGCCGATTGACGCACAGCCGTCGGCTCAGACGGGTAATTCCGGTTACAGCAGCGGTGCGGAGAATTATACAGGTGATTATAACAGCTATGCTCCGCCTGCTGATAACAGTGCGTATGTTCAGCAGCCCTACAGCACACCGTATAATTACAATACAGGTAACGGCACAGAGTCATTTGGCAGTATACCGACACAAACACAGCCTCAGGTCAATGCTTGTCAGAATGTACCTTATCAGTATACACCAAGCGATTTCAGTACGCCAAAGGAAAAGAAAAGAGGCAAAAAGGTGTTGGCAGCAGCTGCAATTTTCTGTGCATTGATTGTTGCGGTAGGCGGTGCGTACCATATAGGACGTGAGGCGGTTCCCGTAAACGCTTCGGTCGGAACTGCGGACAGTAATTCAGGAACTGTTAATGCAAATGATGTAGTTAACATTACAAGCAGTGGAGAGGTTACAAGCAGCATTACTCAAGTTGTTGAAGATGCCATGCCGTCAATGGTTTGTATAAGCACCGTTATGACTACATCTATGGGCAGCGGTTATGACGCACTGTTTGGCTACCTTTTTGGTGAGGACTTTAATACGACGTATGAAACCAGTGCCAGCGGTTCGGGTATTATTATTGGTCAAACCGATGAGGAGCTTCTTATTGCAACAAATAACCATGTAGTTGAGGATTCGTCCGAAATTATGGCTGAGTTCATAGACGGGGAAGCTTATGCGGCAAAGGTCAAGGGGACAGCTCCCGACAACGACCTTGCGGTTATCAGTGTTAATATTTCTGATATAAATGCAGAAACTCTGGGCAAAATTAAGGTCGCAGTTCTCGGTGATTCCAACAATCTAAAACTTGGTGAGCCTGCCATAGCTATAGGCAACTCGTTGGGCTACGGTCAGTCGGTTACGGTCGGTTACATCAGTGCAACGGAAAGACAGGTTCAGCTTACAGATAAAATGATGTCACTTATTCAGACAGATGCCGCCATCAATCCAGGCAACAGCGGCGGAGCTTTGCTGAATATAAAGGGTGAGGTTATAGGCATTAATTCCGCAAAATATTCGGATACGAGCGTTGAGGGTACAGGCTATGCCATACCTATAACAGATGCCGAGCCGATTATCAATTCACTTATTAACTCAACTTATGTTTCTGAGGATGACGCACCGTATCTTGGAATTTACGGTACAGATGTACCCGCATCGTATCAAGAAAGCTTAAACTGGCCGTCCGGTGCATATGTGTCTCAGGTAACACAGGGGTCTCCCGCAGCTTTGGCAGGTTTGGAGAAAGGTGACATAATTACGAACTTTAACGGCACAGCGGTAAGTACGATGACGGAGCTTCAGGAGGCCATTGCAAAGTGTCACGTTGGTGATAAAGTCAGTATGCAGGTAACACGACCCGATGGAAAGCATCTGAAAACGGCAACGCTAAATGCGACGTTGGCATCAAGAGGTGACGCAAAGTAATTCTTTTAACAGTTTTTTGAGTTAGATTTTTGATGAATAAATAGAAAATGTTATAGAAAGGTATTTTAATTAGTACCGTAAGTTACAAATGGGAAGAACTACGTGCAGCAGGTTCTTTCCATTTGTACTTTTTGGTATATAAAAGTTTGTTTATTCCCCTCTCCGCTGCTTTACGAAGAAAAGGGGGGTTAGGTGTTTGCGGACATCGACCAAGGGCATTGCTTTAGGACTGTCACTAATACAAATCTCCGAGCCCACGAT
>CAMWIZ010000203.1 GCA_947174455.1 uncultured Clostridia bacterium
GTCGGTGACGACATGATGTTTAAACCGCTGTCCTTTGTTTACAGGGGAGATGAGTTTGCAGAGGCTGTTGAAGATCAGCTTATGGTCGGTGACAGCATTATGATTGCACCTGTGTACGAACCGAATGCTATAGGACGTTACGTTTATCTTCCGGAGGATATGCTGGCTGTACTGTTTGAATCTGAGGATAATTTCAGCTGCACTGAATATAAGAAAGGTCACCATTTTATAAAGATTGCTGCGAATCAGGTTGTTGTATTTATTCGTCAAAATAAGCTTTTGCCCCTGTGTTGCTCTGCAAAATGCACAGCTGAACAGGACTATAGCAAGCTGAGAATTATAGGGTATATTAGGGAAAATGAAAAGGCTTGTTATACACTTTATGACGATGACGGAATTTCAGTGAATGTTAGTCCTGTTATATCTGAGATAACGGCAGAGAAGAAAAACGGTACCGTGTTGGCGGAAAGTAATAATGCTGATTTAGAGATAAACTATATTAATTGAAGAGGTGCTTGTATGAGGAGAAAGGACAGAGAGATAACCGATTTTGAAGAGATAATATCCATAATTCGTAGATGTGATGTGTGTCGTGTAGCACTTAACGACGGGGATTATCCGTATATAGTTCCCCTTAACTTTGGAATGACGGCAGAAAACGGCAGGGTAGTTCTCTATTTTCACAGTGCGAAAGTGGGAACTAAGCTTGACTTGATAAGAAAGGACAGTAGGGCGAGCTTTGAAATGGATTGCGGTCACAAGCTCATCACAGATTCTGAAGCAGGTTCATGTACTATGAACTATGAGAGTGTAATCGGCAAAGGAATTATAGAGTTTGTACCCGATGCAGAAAAGCTTGAGGCACTGAAAATTCTTATGGCTCATTATCACCAGGAGAATTTTCCCTTTAACGAGAATGTAATTCCTCAAACTGCTGTGTTTAAGTTGACAGTGAGCGAATTAAGCGGAAAACGCAGAGAAAAGAAAAATTAACACATTCTTTTAATAATATTATATAGTATCAAACCTGACTGGCAGCCACAGAAAAACCTGTTAACGGACTATTTTGTTGTCCATATAAATTAAGTAGTTATAAGAAGGTTTGGGCATTTTCGTAGATTTGGCAGCTACGGTGGCAAATTTTCCGTTGTGAGGTGATTGGAAAGTTGTCAGACAGGCTTTGTGTAAGGATGAACAGTATGCTTTTCAATGAAAAATACGCAATTTCTCATGTGAATTTCAATACAGGGTGGATAGTCATAGATTATGATGGTTACATTCCGCCCGAATGGGAAGAAGATGAGTATTATGGTTTAAACGCTTTAATTCGTTCATTTGCTAAATTCATGGACGGCGAGATTATAAGCTTAGGTATGATGCAGTATAAAATTGATAACTCACCGTTTGATTTTGTATTCCAGTGGGATAACGAGGTTGGCATTGTAATTGTTGTTGAGGATCTAAATAAAATCGGTCAAATGTTCAATTATATAAAGGAAACACTTGCCGAAATAAATGTAAATTTCGGTGTTCTGTATGAGTAGGGAGATAGCACTTAACGGGGAGTGGCAATAAATGGGAGAATCAAAAATACAATATAGTTGTAGATTTCCGGGAAGAATACAAAAACAAGTTCGCCTTGTGAAATCCCGTAAAAACAAAACATCTTAAAAAATCCAGTAGGAAGGCTGTTTTTCTTACGTTAATTTTCTACACGAACTGAAAATCGGCTACATTGTGTATTCTGTTTGCAAAAGAAAGATCCGAGATTTTAACTAATTGCGGTTGAAGTCTCGGATTTTGTGTTTTACAAATGCAATTTTTAAAAAGTGTTTAATACTATTTCTTAATAAATCAGTATACAAAAGCGATAAAATAAGCTATACTTAATATGGTGGTAAAAATGTGTATAATTTACACGATAAGCAAAGAAGAAGCAGACAAAATATCAGAAGTAAGAAAAACAATCAAGGATAAACAAACAGATACTGTAATCATTTGTCAGTGATATGCCAAATGATTTGCGGGGGAGTATAAGATAAATCTACTGTAAAATGTTTATACACACAAACAGCACAAATGGATATTGAAGGAAATAGTGCTTACAAAGATAATTGAAATAAAATGTGTTGTATGCTATATTTATACTGTAGTTAGGAGTGGGAGATATGGATATTACTTATAAAAAATTAACTGACAAAGAGTTAGACATTTTTATTCAGATGCGAATCCATCAGTTGCGTGAGGAAGGTGCGAAAGAAGAGTTTGACCTTTCACTTTCATTAAAGGACTACTATCGACGTCATATGGAGGACGGTACATTTATTTCGTGGCTTGCTGTTGATGATGAAAAAATAATTGGGACAAGCGGAATTTCAATCGTAGAAAAACCGCCTTACTTTAGCTGTCCAAGTGGGAAAATTGGTCTTCTTTCAAGTATGTTTACGGATGAAAAGTACAGAAGAAAAGGAATTGCCAAAGAATTACTTTCAAGGGTGATAAATGAAGCGAAAAAACAGAACTGTGGTGTTGTTCAGATTACAGCTTCAGATATGGGAGTTTTGTTGTATAGCAGTTTTGGTTTCACAAAAAACAATAATTTTATGCAATACAAACTGTAATAAAAGCTACAGGCATATTGGATTCAACCTCTATAAAATGTCAGAGTAAGAATAGTCCTGTGGTCGATATTATGAAAATTTATATTAAAACTTTTGTCTATATGATTGTTTAATAATAAAAGTAGCTTTAGACTTAATTTATCAGTCTATAAATTGGAACTTATAAAGGTGGCAGTATTATGTTAGGACTAAAAAGAGGAACTGTAAAACTCATACCTCATCAAGAGGAGTGGAGCAAAAATGCAGAGAATATCATAGAACAATTAAAGAAGATTTTGGAAAATAGTGCTATTGATATTCAGCATATTGGCAGTACCGCAATTTTTACAGTATGTGCAAAACCTATTATTGACATTGTTGTCGGAGTTCGTGAGTTGACTGATATTTTTCCTTACATTGAGTTATTAAATCAACATGGATTTGTCTTTCGAGGAGAAGATGTTGAAGGACAATTGTTATTTGTAATGGGTGATTTTGACAACAACACACGAACACACCATATTCATGTTGTTCAATGGAATAGTGCAGAATGGAATAATTATATCAACTTTCGTGATTATTTAAACGTCTTTCCCGAAAAGGCAGTTGTGTATGATAGATGCAAACGGGAACTGGCTTTACAGTTTCCAAATGACCGAGAGCAATATACAATCGGCAAGCAGAGGTTAATAAACAATTTATTAAATGAAGCAAAGGAGTGGAGACATAAATCATTAACTAAGTTTTAAAAATTACCTGTTTCATAATATCATAGAATAGGG
>CAMWIZ010000204.1 GCA_947174455.1 uncultured Clostridia bacterium
AGTATCAGAAATGCCGTTACATGGCGTTTCAGCCTACATTGAGTGAGGAAAACAACCCATACATAAAGCGGTTTTTAGAGAAAGAATTGCGAGCAGTTGCCGATTATGAGTAAGCGGGATGTTATTACAGACTGGGTGTACTACCCTATCCGCGGAAATAAGACAAGGTTGCAGCTACGGGCAGATACAGAGCTGAAAAACTTTCCTCTTTACTGTCCGAAGTGCAGGCAGGAAACATTGATTAGGCGAAGAATTTACAAATAACAGTTATTAAAGAGCCAGATGCATAAGACGCAGAGCCGATGAACTTGTGAGATATCTCACAGCTCATCGGCTCTGTTTTGTATTCCGCAATTTTTTACAATTCAAATTTTGCGCTTATTGTTATGATATAAGCAGGCAGGAACACTGTCAAGAAAATTTGAAAGGAAGTGCTGAGAATGGATTATAAAAATCTGTTTGAAAAATTCAATGAGGGAGGAAAGCTGCTTTTGCCAGATGCCACGGTTGCCTTTGACGCTATTCCGTGGTTTAAACATCCTACTTTTGAGGGGGTGGAGTTAAAACATATTATCACATCCGAAAAGACGGATGGACAGTTCAGCTTCCATCTTGTGAGGATAGGTCCCAATAAGAAGATTGGCAATCATATCCATAAGAAACAATTAGAAACACATGAGGTTATTTCTGGTGCAGGTGTATGTGTGAACGATGGGTCGGAACTTCCCTATGAAGCAGGCGTAATTTCCATTTTCCCCATCGGGGTACCGCACGAAGTCATTGCAGGAGAGGATGGCCTTTATCTGTTCGCAAAGTTTATGCCTGCGTTATGTTAACTCATTTTCTCTGGTTTAATCGTTTGGGAGGATAATTTGTAAGTTAGCGGAGATAAGCCTACCTGTTTTTCAAATTGCTTTATGAAGTGGCTTTGGTCGCAAAAACCTGTGGTCAGAGCCACTTCAGTTATTGTTTCGGTTTTATGTATTAACCGTTGTGCCTTGCGGATACGGTTTTGAAGTTGAAATTGATGTGGCGTAAGACCCACTTCTGCCTTAAAACTTCTGATAAAGTGGTATTTACTGATAAATGCGTTTTGTGCCATTTCCTCGATGCTAAATTTGCTTTCGGGATATAATTCTAAACGCTTTTTTAGGTTATTGATAAATGGATTTTGGTTGTTAGAATACCAATCAGGATAGGCAATAAGTGAGTTTAGGCAATTCAATAATTGTAATATCTGGTACTGATTGATTCTTTCTGTATTCAAAGCACTCATCAGTAAATCCGTTATATTACTCTGTATTTTATCCGTAGTGCAGCGTGCTGCAACATTTTTATCAATACATAAACTTAGCAGGGTGTAATTGCTATGTGCTGAAATACTATGCGGCATATATGGGCAAATGACAAAGGTTTGATTTTTTTCGTAAGTCTTTACTGTGTTATTAGCGGTAAGCACAATTAAGCCATCTAACACAATGCCGATTGTAAAAACAGAAACATGGTTATGTGTAGGATAGGATATTATTGAATTTTCGCAGAAAATCAATTCAATGCCCGTATTTGAATTGTATATGTAGCGTATGTTGTTTATTGTCATAAGTATTTCTTCCTAAACTATTTTATGTGACTGACAAATATTGTGTTTTATTTACTCACAGAGGTTTTCATCGAACCATTGCTTCATGTGTTCAAAAACGGTAATGAAGCTTTTTCAAAAATAAGTAAGATTGTATTCCACACGGTGAGACACTTCTTCGTAGTCATAACGAGTAGTAAAGCTGTCTGCTTCCAATTCTCGAAGCTGCTTTGTTAGGTTTGACTCGGTTATATTTCAGATATGTCTGCGAAGTTCTCCAAAACGGTGTATATCTTGAAAGGCGATGTAATAAATGATTTTAACCTTACATTTACCGCCTAAAATTTTTTGTATTGTAGAAACTGTTTTGCAGCGTTCAATAGTCAAAGTACTTTTTTCATACCTGCCACTACTTTCTAAAACAGTATAACACATCTTTTATTGAGAATCAATGTACCGTTCACATATATGTGTTACGAAAAGTACAATGCTTGAAAATCATTGTACACAAGTATAATTAGTACAGACTACAGAAAGAGAGATGTGTTTATGCACTACACAGGAAGAATTTGGTGACTGCCGTATGAAGCGTCATCACTTCTGTTAACAGCAATGACTTTACTTTCCGTATCCGTAATTAAGTCAGTTTTTTAAAAGGACGTGCATGGATAACCATGTGCCTCCTTCATAAATTTGCGGTTATTTCTGATGCTTTGAGGTATAATACTTTTAGTTATAATGTAGCTGCGTTAGAATGTTTATTGTGTTTTTCCGCTCTCCATGCTTTGATTACCCAATTTTGATTTGTAATAAATTTTGTAGTTTAAATAAAAAAATTTAAAATAAGTGTTGACAAATGTAATGGAATATGGTATTATATATAAGCACTCAGTTGAGGGCGTAATTCAATAAGCTGGTGTAGCTCAGTTGGTAGAGCAGCTGATTTGTAATCAGCAGGTCGGGGGTTCGAGTCCGTCCACCAGCTCCAGACAAATCTACCGAGTTTTCGGTAGATTTTATATTCGGGGAAGTTCCAGAGCGGTCAAATGGGGCAGACTGTAAATCTGTTGCTTCGGCTTCGGTGGTTCGAATCCGCCCTTCCCCACCAATGAAAAAACATCAGTCAGGATAGAGTTTGTATCTTTGATTGATGTTTGTTTTTTATACAAAGGACAAATTGATTGTTTGTGCTAATGCAATTTTCTTTACATAGTAAAAAACATAGAGGCATTATCTGCCCCTATGTTTTTTTTTTCGTTTTTGCTGTTTCAATTTGAATAGTTGTTTTTGTTTAGCTTCTTTTTGTTTTTTAGTAATTTTTCTTCTTTCAGTTTTCATTTGTTCTCGCTGTAATTGAAGTGCTTGCTGTGATTTAGTTCCGATACCGTTAGGCTGTGTTTGCTTCTTGGCTTGACGTTGTAATCGTTTCGGATTGTTTGGAGCTTTCTTTACAGCAATGTCAACAGCAGGACTGAACCTTAACTTATAGTAATTCTTTTGAATGAAATCATATACTTCATAATCCTTGGGTTCTTCTCCAAATGTCACCTTGCATACAGATAATTTTCCATCTGATATGCGTTCAAACACTCCAACCCAAAACGGTTTCTCAAAGAATACAGTAAGATTTGCTAAAGTATTGTCCATAACGAAAAATCCTCCTTAATATTATGTGTTATGGACAAAGAACGGACGACCCAAGGAGGGAGGGTTACTTATACACTTAAGGCACCCCTGAATAAATACCCCTGAGGGCTTGGCACTCATCTTGCTTGCGGCTTTTCGTCAACTTGAACTCAAAT
>CAMWIZ010000205.1 GCA_947174455.1 uncultured Clostridia bacterium
TTACAAAGCTGCTACCTTAATGTTAGCGGGCTTCGGGTCAAACCTTTTTCTTCCTTTTAACAACAAATGCAGTAATACCTGCCGCCAAAACAGCTATTCCGCCGCAAGACAGCCAAATAACCAATGTTTTACCGTAATTTGGCTTGTAGCTAAAGATAACATTTATTTCTTCGGCGGTAAAACAGCCTGCTGTATTGCTTGAACTCTTTACAGGCTCGTAACCGAAAAATTCCTTTTCCTTTGCGTTGTATGCAGTGCCTATTTCGCCTGTAACAACGTCCTTATCTATAATTGAGCCTTCATAATCAACATATATTACATTCACTCTTCCGCTGTAGGTTATTTCATTGTCGTTTGCATCTGCGATGACTCCGTTATTTATCCAAACCTCGCCCGATACCAAATAACCCTCATTGCCTGCAAGCGGGTCTTGTGCATTGCCGTTTGCCATTATTACACGAACGGCATCTATGCCGTCAAGCTCGGAGGACGGTATAGTGTATGACCACCAACCGTCACCGTCGTTATTCATTTTTACCCCGGGCCACGCTCCGACAATTTCCTTCGTATCGCTGCCGTTTCGGGAACCGTTGCCGTAAGCATAAAGCGTAAGATTGTCCCAATTATTACTGTTGTAGTAATGAACCGTCACAGCGTCGTTTTTGATTAAACCGTATTTATACAAAACTTCCGTTTCACCGTCTATAAATGTTCCTGCACCATTTTTTGGCAAATCTGTCAGATCAAGGGCATAACCGTTTACGGTGGGAATTTCTGCAGTGTAATATCGGTCACCTGTTCTGCCGTTTATGGTAATTGACCCCGCAAGCTCCTTGCCTGTTTCACTGTCAATATATTTGATAACCGCACTTCCGTGTGTACCCGTATATTTGGTATAATACAGTATTACTTCCTCACCCTCACTCTTGTACCTGCCGGTTGTAGAACCGCTTGCACTTTCATAGGTGTAATCCATTGCAATACTGCTGTCGGGGATTATAGAGTAGCTCTTTCCAAGTGTTCCCGACAAAACCTGCTTTTTTATCTCCTCACCTGTATCCTTGTCGATATGCTTAACCGTAACAGTGCCTTTATCCGATTTAATTCCTGCGGAATCAAAGCTTGTTTTATCAACAAGCATCATAGCCGTACCCGGCTTTACAACTGCAGTGCCGTCAGTAACAACAGAAAGACCGTCCAAGCCTGCACTGTCGCCGTTAACAACAACTACCCATTCACTGTCTCCAAGCGGAATCTGTTGTTTGTCAGCGGTAGAATTAAAGATAAGTGCAACCTTGTTCCACTGCTTATCCGCAGTAAGCTTATTTTCCATGGTGTAGGCAATAACACCCTTTGCTGTATTATCTATATAAGAAACAGTCTGCAAAGATGTCTTTGTGGAATCGGTAAACGGGGCATAATTCTTTCTTATTTCTATAAGGCCCGCATAGTACTGCACCAAGTCGTTGTACTCCGCTCTTCTCTCCCAGTCAAGCTGATTAAGCTTGGACGAGGAATTATAAGAATTTTCATTTCCGTTCTTCGTCCTTGCAAACTCCTCGCCTGCCTGGAAAAACGCAACACCCTGCGATGTCAAGTCTATTACAGCGGCAAGCTTATTCATGCTTACAAGATTTTCATTCCTTGTTGAATAATCATCGAAATCACCGCTTGTTGCAACAAGCTTATCCCACAGTGTATAGTTATCATGGCACGAGGTATAGGTCACAGTCTGCGACGGAGCCTTTGCCCAGTTGCCAACCTCTGCGGTAATACCCGACTTAACCTTGCCCGCACCTGAACCGCCTTGTATAAAGCCGCCCTCGCCTGCTGTAAAGCAGCTTCCCTTAATGCCGTCACGAATACCGTCATTAAATGCTCCAATGCGGTTGCTGAGCTTGCGCATATTCTGCTGAGTAGCCATAACCGTACCCTGTTCGGCACTGGTATTGAGTGTCCAACCTTCACCGTACATAAGAATTTTATCGCCGCCGTCAAGCTTATCCAAAGCCTCACGGATAGCGTTCATGGTTTCAACGTCATGCAGTCCCATAAGGTCAAAGCGAAAACCGTCAATGTGGTACTCACTTGCCCAATATACCACGGAATCAACCATGTATTTTCTGAACATAGCGTGTTCGGAAGCTGTATCATTGCCGCAGCCGGAACCGTTGGACCATGTACCGCTTTCGGTAAATCTGTAGTAATAATCGGGAACAGTTATATTAAACCACGACTTAGCACCCTCGTAGGTATGGTTGTATACAACGTCCATAATAACGCCCATACCGTTGTTGTGTATGGACTGTATCATCTGTTTAACCTCATTTATTCTGACGTTTCCGTCATATGGGTTTGATGAGTACGAGCCCTCCGGAACATTATAGTTTTTCGGGTCGTAGCCCCAGTTAAATTGGTCAACATCCTGCTTTGACTCATCTACCGAACCGAAGTCAAATATAGGTAAAAGCTGAACATAGTTTACTCCAAGTTCCTTAAGGTAGTCAATGCCCGTGGAGGTGTATCCGCCAGAATTAAGCGTTGTGCCGTTTTCCGTAAAAGCAAGGTATTTTCCCCTGTTTTTTTCACTTACGCCGGAGGCAGGGTCATTGGAAAAATCCTTGACATTAACCTCCCACACTACAGCATCTGTCGGACTTTCCACCGATACATGACTGTCCTTTTCCCAATCCTTAGGGTTTGTTGATTCAAGGTCGACAATCATTCCTCTGTTGCCATTGACACCCGCCGCCTTAGCATAAATATCAACCGTTTCTTTTCCCTTTTTGCCGTTATATACATAATATGTGTAGAACTTGTTTATAAGATCCCCCTCTATTACAGCGGTCCATACACCAGTAGCTTCGTCCTTTGTCATGTCTGTCACGGACAGGTACTTGCTGTTTTCCTCTTCGTCGCTTCCAGTCGCATACAGCAGAACCTGCACCTTTGTAGCTGTAGGCGACCAAACCTTAAAAGTAGTTGCCTCTTTTGTATAGACGGCACCCAAGTCGTTACCGTCATATGCGTACTTATCCAAATCCGACATCAAGCTTCCTCCTGTATTTGCATTTTCCTCCGCATAAACTATCTGTATGCCGCCAAGCGGAGCAAAAACTGCAATTAAAACGGCAAACATACAACAAATCATTTTCTTCACTTTAAATGCCTCCCTATACCGAAGCCGAAGTAGATCCGAAGTCAGCAGAACCCCGACAAATACGGTACAAACTAAGAACCCCCAAAAATCCCCCTAAGACGTTAGTCTCCCGCCAAAGCAGGCATTTATGCAAGTTGCCAATCAGACACATATCATTTTATCATTTTTTCAGCACATTTTCAATTAAAACAGTGCATTTAGTACATATAAAAGATGGGAG
>CAMWIZ010000206.1 GCA_947174455.1 uncultured Clostridia bacterium
ATACACCTCATTAAATTCCTCAAATATTTTTTTTGGTATATAATAAATAGTAAAAATACAACTATTGTCCGTTACAAATACACAATGTATTGTTAAAAATCTTTTTCCAACACACGGCATTACGGTATACTAACATACTTACTGGACTTCTTGCACCTATTATGTTAACTCCCTGTATACATAAAAACCACTCGTTATCTGCAAATTGCAGTTAACAAGCGTTTTTATAACGGCGGGTCATTGCCTTACTGTTCTGTTTCTATGAAAAATTTCTAAAAAATCAATCAATATTATAGTATCTGCTGAGGAACGACTTTGTTCTCTCATTGTCAGACTTGTTAAATACCTCATCCGGTGTACCGTTTTCGATAATATAACCGTTATCCATGAAAATGACTCTGTCTGCTACATTTTTTGCAAAGAGCATCTCATGTGTTACAACAATCATTGTCATTTTCTCTGACGCCAAGGAACGCATTACTTTGAGAATTTCTCCTGTAAGTTCAGGGTCAAGTGCAGACGTTGGCTCATCAAACAGCAGTATTTCCGGGTCGAGTGCCAATGCTCTTGCAATAGATACTCTCTGCTGCTGACCACCTGAAAGCTGGTAAGGGTAAGCATCTGCCTTATTTTCAAGACCCATTTTCTTCAAGAGTGCCATGGCGTTTTTTTCAGATTCTGCCTTACTTCTTCCCAACACCTTACGCTGAGCCTCTGTAATATTACGCAGAACAGAAAAGTGTGGGAAAAGGTTAAAATTTTGGAAGACCAAACCTAAGTGACGTGAAATATTCGCTCTTTCCTTTTTGCTTGCATAAACTGCCCTGCCATTCTTATCATTGCTTACAAGGGTATCGCCGCAAATAGTTATCTCCCCGCTGTCTACTGTTTCCAGTTGGGTAATACATCTTAGCAAAGTGCTTTTACCGGAACCGGACGGACCTATTATAGCCAATACACTGCCCTTTTCAACCTGTAATGAGATGTCCTTTAAAACTTCATTATCTCCAAAGGACTTTTTAATATTATTTGCCTCTAACATCATAACAGTACATCCCCCTTACCTGTAGTAGGACATTTTTTTCTCAATTCTATTCATAACCAAGGCTACAATAAGATTGAAAATATAGTAGAATATACCTGCTGCCACAAAGGGAATCATAGAGGTTTCCTTTGCTGCAATACGCTTTGCAATGGTAAACATTTCCGCATATGCTATAACAAACGCAAGGGAGGTATCCTTTACAAGGGTTATAACTTCATTTGTCACCGACGGCAAAATACGCTTCATAACCTGCGGCAGAATAATTTTGAAAAAGGTTTGTGCCTTGCTGAAGCCAAGAATTTTAGCAGCTTCATACTGCCCCACCGGCATGGACTCAATACCGCTGCGGTAAATCTCGGCAAAATATGCAGCATAGTTAATTGAGAAAGCAATAATTGCCGCATAAATCTGATACGAGGCAGAAATCTTAATACCAAATAAGTAGTATGGCCCAAAGTAAACCACCATTATTTGAAGCATAAGAGGAGTACCCCTCATTATTGAAATATACAACTGCGAAAGAAGCTGCACCGGCTTGAATTTTCCACCGAACGGTGCCCATTTTGACATTCTTCCAAATGAAATAACAAGACCAAGCGGAAGTGCTATAATTAAGGTACTTACAAACAGCAAGGCTGTCCTCAGCATACCGTCGCCGAGCTGCATTAAAATGTTCTGAAGTGACACGTTACCCCTCCTATGTTAATTAGGTAAACACTGAATAAATATTGTGCCTTAGATTGAGAAGTCAATTTTCAGGCAAATTGGACGAAAATACCGCAGGAATACTGGTCTGTCGGTCAACCCCTCTGTCACTTCGTGACACCTCCCCCACAGGGGGAGATCACGTATTTCAAGAGATTTGATTTCAAGTTGACGAAAAGCCGCAAGCAATATAAGCACCAAGCCGTCTGGCGGTATTTATTCAGTGGTTCCTTAGAATGTATACCCTCAATACAAATAGGCTGAACCGCAAAAGAATACCCTTTTGTGATTCAGCCTGAATCAATTAAAACAATTACTTATCCAAAACTACACAGTCCTGAAGCTCCCACTTCTCTGCAATTGCAAGGAAAGTACCGTCCTGACGCATATCATCAATAGTTTTCTGGACAGCATCTCTAAGCTCTGTATTGCCAAGCTTAAATCCTACACCGTACTCCTCAGCAGCAAGAACCTCGTCAAGAATGATGTAGCTGTCACCTCTTGATGCAATCTGATAATTAGCAACGCCTATATCCATAGCAATCGCATCAACTGCTCCTGCTTCAAGATTCATGAATGCTGTGTTATAATCGGGAACCTCCATCAACTCAGCAAAAGAATTTGTAAGTGCCAAATTCTCCTCATTATCCTCTTCATCAGTAAGAGCAGCAAGTGCAGACGAGTCAGCCTGTACAGCAACTGTCTTGACGGAGAGGTCAGCCTTCGTTGTTATGCCGGAATCAGCGGCAACAACAAATACCTGAGAGTTATCAACATAAGCATCAGTCCAAGTGTAGGAATCCTCACGGCCGTTCATAGTAAAGCCGTTCCAAATGCAATCGATAATTTCGCCGTCAAGCTCCATATCCTTTGAATCCCAGTCTATAGGCTTCTTAACAAGTTCCCAGCCGTTACGGTCACAAACCTCAGCAGCAAGGTCAAGGTCAAAGCCCGTATATTCACCGTTATCATCCTGATATCCGTATGGCGGAAATTCAGCGTCAAAGCCTACTGTAAATGTCGTCTTGCCCAAAGTAGGCTCATCTGATGTTGCTGCGTCAGGCGTAGCAGTGTCGAGTGTAGCTACATCTGCTGTTTCCGCAGGTGTCTGAGGTTGTGTTGATGATGTTTCATCCTTGTTCTCTCCGCATCCAACGACAACCGACATCAGCAAGGCTGCCGAAATAGCAAGTGCAAATACTTTTTTCATAATCTTTCTCCTTTAAAACTTATAGTAAGACAAACAGTATTTTAGCATAATGAAATAATAAAGTAAACCGTCATTATGCACAAATCTCGATCTTCATACTATGATTGAGCAGATTAAGGAAGCACTGATTAAATATGGTGTTTAGATTGCAAAGTCGGATTTTCAGGCAAATTGAACGAAAAGTCACAAGCAAGATGAGTGCCAAACCGTCAGGCGGTATTTATTCAGGGTTTCCTAAATATATGTCATCCGGGGATTCAGCTCCTGCAAATTACGACTTTTTTGTTTTCTTTTAAAAATATTTTTAATTATAAAAATTTGATTATATACAATTACTCAAATAATTTTAAACAGTACTACTCATACTGTGGTAATT
>CAMWIZ010000207.1 GCA_947174455.1 uncultured Clostridia bacterium
GCAGTAGATAAAATCGAACTTATTTAGTTTGTTTCATGAAATGCCGCATGACGGAAGTTATGCGGTATTTGTTCAATTTTGTAACAAGATGGCTAATGCGTGAAATTTAAGTAATTATTGATTGTTTATAATCACAGTATTTTGTCAATCAAGTCAGTGCTAAGTTATATCAATTATATTGCAATTATGCGAAGCAATGTAAAGTTTTGGTCAAGCTTTTGAAAGAGCTTGTGGTTTCCAAAGGCAAAACCTTTGGTTGATATATGCATCTGCCGAAATCCTTATCCTTAGAGCAGCGGAGAGGGAGAGGAAAGAAACTTTTTCACATAATAGATATTAGATGGGGAGAACCTGCTGCGAGTGGTTCTCCCCAAAGATAACTAACGGACATGACAGAAAACAAAGCATAAAAAATAAAGTTTTGGTATTGAAAAAAAGGAGGAATAATATGCTTACAATAGGCTGCCATTTGTCTGCATCAAAGGGATTTTTGAATATGGGCAAGGAAGCTGTTTCCGTAGGGGCGAATACTTTTCAATTTTTTACACGCAACCCCAGAGGATTTAAGGCAAAGGATTTAGATACAGAGGACGCACGTAAATTTGTGGAGTTTTGGGAGGCAAACAGCGGCGGTAAAATTGTCGCACACGCACCATATACACTAAATGCCTGCTCGGCTGACGAAAAGACAAGGAAGCTTGCACATATGATTATGTCGGATGATTTGGCTCGTATGGAGTATGTTCCCGGAAATTACTACAACTTTCACCCCGGAAGTCATGTAAAACAGGGTGTCGAGGTCGGCACAGGCTACATCGTTAGTCTTCTTAATTCCATCATAAAACCCGAACAAAAAACAACTGTTTTACTTGAAACCATGGCAGGCAAGGGCAGTGAAATAGGCAGAAGCTTTGAGGAAATTAAAGCGATAATTGATAGAGTTGAGTGCAGTGCGAAGCTTGGTGTTTGCATGGACTCGTGCCATATATTTGACGGTGGTTATGATATTGTTAATAAGTTAGATGAGGTTTTGGAGGAGTTCGATAAGGTTATAGGTCTTGACAAGCTTTATGCAGTACATCTCAACGACAGTAAAAATATTCTTGGCAGTCATAAGGACAGACATGAGTGTATAGGTCAAGGCAACATTGGAATGGACGCTATCACAGAATTTATTAACCATAAGGCAATAAGGGATTTGCCTATCGTTCTTGAAACACCAAACGATTTGGACGGCTACAAAAAAGAAATTGAGCTTTTAAAGAGCGTTTACAGAGAATAAAAATGCCTACAGCGGAATTAGCTCTCCGCTGTAGGTTTTTATTATAACCGTTGGTTAATTTTTGGGAGAACCACTTGCGGCAGGTTCTTCCTGTTTTTAATTTTTACCATCTAACGGTTTATCTGTTCCCCTTTTCGCTGCTCTCAGGCAAGGAGTTTCGCTGGCTGCGGTTGGCGATAAAAAGCGTTGCCCTTGGAAACCACAAGCTTTTTAAAAAGCTTGACTAAAACTTTACATTTCAACAAGATAAGTAAAATCGCTTTACGGAAATAATTAACAAAATATAAAAACTCCGCTAAGCAATTAAAACTTAACGGAGTTTTCCACATATTTTTACTGTAATGTTGAAAACTAAGAAAGAGCAGTTTCTCTTTCAGCAAGAATTTCGGCGATAAGCTCCCTTTCGTCCATATGGTACTTTACACCCTTGATTTCTTGATAATCTTCATGACCTTTACCTGCAAGGACTATTATGTCGCCCTCTTGTGCGTTCTCTATGCAATATCTTATTGCATCTTTGCGATTTGGTACAACAACGTATTTGCCGTCAGTTTTTTTCATCCCCGTTTTGATATCCTCAATAATGTCCATAACGTCCTCATCACGGGAATTATCCTCAGTCAAAACCGAGAGGTCGCTCAACCTCCCGGAGCTTTCACCCATTTCGTAACGGCGGATTTTAGGACGGTTTCCACCTGCTCCAAACATAGTAATCAATCGGTTGGGATTATATTTTCTTAACGTTGTAAGTACATTGTCCATACTGAGAGCGTTGTGGGCATAGTCGATGAGGAGTGTATATCTGCTGTCAACGGGAACAGGCTCAACTCTGCCTTTAACCTTGACATTTTCCAGCCCCTGCAAAATAGCTTCTTTGTCAACTCCGCAATGCCGGCATACAGATATTGCCGCAAGTGCATTGTAAATATTGAACTTTCCCGGAATTGCTACATTTACGGTGTAATTTTCCTTGCCGCTTAAATCAAAGCTTACTCCCAAAAATCCCGGTCGGCGGGTAAGATTACCGTTTGATGCCACAAGGTCGCTGTTTTCACTGAAGCCAAAGCACTCATGCTCACAGGTACAGTCTGTTATAACAGAGTCGTAAACTTGACTGTCACGGTTTATCAGACCAAGCCTGCACTGCCTAAATAAAAGCTTTTTGCACTCCAAGTACTCCTCCAAATTAGCGTGTTCACTGTCGCCTATATGGTCATCTGAAAAATTCGTGAAAACCCCGTAGTCAAATTCGATGGCATCTGTTCTGTGCCACTTTAAACCGAGGGAAGATGCCTCAATGACAAATGCCTTACAGCCTTCGTTTACCATTTGACGAAGTGCCTTTTGAATCTCGTAAGATTCAGGGGTCGTATTGTTCGTCTTGTATATTTTGTCGCCGATAACTATACCCAATGTTCCTATAGTGCCTGTTTTGATGCTGCCTGCCTGCAATATTGACTGTATCATGCAGGCTGTGGTGGTCTTTCCTTTAGTTCCCGTAAGTGCAATAGAAATTAACTCTTTTGCAGGATTACCAAAATAATTTGCGGACATATACGCAAGAGCCTTCCTTGTATCCTCAACCTTAACGACTGTAATACCGCTAAGGTTAAGCTCATCGCTGAGAACTACAGCCACCGCTCCCTTTTCAATAGCAGACGATGCAAAACGGTGTGCGTCTACGTTGTAACCCTTTAGACAAACAAAGACGTCACCCCTTGTGACCTTTCTGGAGTCATAAACAACATCGTTTATTTCAATGTCGGTGCTGCCGGTGATAACAGTGTAACTGATGCCCGACAATATTTGATTTAATTTCATAAATTCGACCCTTTCTGATAAGGAATTGTGCTATAATAATGTATGCTGAGTTTACAGACTTATACTAGTGCCAAATATCAAAACCGCTGTACTGCTTGATTGCCTTTGGCTGCAATTACAGATTTCTCTACGATTAAAAATACTACAGATTAAGCTGCTTGTCAATGAAGCCGACAGCGAATTTTAAAAGGTTACAGAAATATGTGAATTTGACCAAAAT
>CAMWIZ010000208.1 GCA_947174455.1 uncultured Clostridia bacterium
AGGGTACACATAAAATATATGCCCCTTATTCAATATCATTTACGAAAGGTCGGTTTTTATGATAAAACAGCTCGGTACAAGTACGCTGGAATTTACCGATATGCCACGTGTTCTCGGTTATGCGGCGGTTGTCGGAAAAAAGGAGGGCGAAGGTCCTCTTAAAGACTGGTTTGATAAAATTTTTTATGATACGTCATTGGGCAATAAATCTTGGGAAAAAGCGGAATCATTGCTTCAGTGTGAGGCGGTAAGCTTGGCTTTGCAAAAAGCTAATGTAAAAAAACAGATGATTGACTATATTTTTGCAGGCGACCTGCTCAATCAATGTGTATCATCAAGCTACGGCCTGCGTGATTTGGAAATACCGTTCCTCGGTCAGTACGGTGCTTGCTCAACAATGGCACAGACTATTTCTATGGCATCTGTTTTTGCAGAAAGCGGTGCTGCTAATGCGTGTGCGGCGGTTACCTCCTCGCATTTTTGCTCGGCAGAGCGTCAGTTTAGGTTTCCTCTGCAATATGGCGGTCAGCGTACCCCCACCGCACAGTGGACGGTTACAGGCTCAGGCAGTGTAATAGTCGGTGCATATAAGGATAAAGCCTTTAAAATAGGCAACGAGATTGCCGCACCCAACGGAAGTACAGAACTTGCGGAAAAATCACAGATAGCAATACGCAGAATATGCACAGGCAAGATTATAGATATGGGTATAACCGACGCCAATAATATGGGTGCGGCAATGGCAGGTGCGGCGGCTGATACTATTTACAAATATTTTAAAGACACAGGCACAACAAAGGACGATTACGATATGGTTATAACAGGTGACCTCGGACTGGTTGGTACAGAGCTTTTATATGAACTGCTGGACAGAGAAAATATAAATCTCCGCGAGAAGCACAAGGACTGCGGTCTTATGATATACAACCGAGAAGAACAGGATGTTCACTCTGGCGGTTCGGGCTGCGGATGCAGCGGCAGTGTGCTTTGTGCATATTTTTTAAACAAAATGAAAAACAGGGAGTTAAATAATATTTTGTTCGTTGCCACAGGTGCACTCATGTCACCAACTGTTGTTGAGCAAGGCGAAAGTATTCCCGGAATAGCACATTTAATAAATTTTATTAACAGCACAGAATAACTACAGCCGTACTTCGACATAAGGAGCAAAAGAGTGAATTATTAGTCCGCACACCTTGCACTAATATGGCAATTATGTTATAATACGGCTGTATATACTGGTAAATCGGTGACTGTACGGTGATATTTATGTTAAAAAAAATACAAGCATTTGACGAAAAGCTTATTAACGGCATCGGAAAACTGCATACACCAATTTTGAATAAAGTAATGCTGTTCATGACCTTTTTGGGTGATTCGGGCAAGGTTTGGTTTTTTGCCTTTGCCCTGTTTTGGATATTCAACCGAAAACCTGTTATGAACATTGCTATTATGCTAAGTATGGGACTTGGCTTTCTTATGGCAGAGATTATTGTTAAGCGTATAGTTTGCAGGGTTCGGCCTTGTCACAAAATTGACGAGGAGCTGTTATTGCTTAAGAAAATGCCCCACTTCTACTCTTTTCCGTCCAGTCACTCCTGTACTTCATTTGCGGTTGCAGCGGCATCTTTTCTGCTTTGCTCGTCTTGGGTAACGGCCGTAATTCTTGTAGTGGCAATAGGTATTTCCTTTTCAAGGTTTTATCTTCAGGCACATTATCTTACCGATGTTCTGTGCGGTATTGTGCTGGGAATTTTGTGTTCACTTGTAATGGTTAGGCTTGTTTACTTTGTAGCAGGTATGATTAACCCGGCTTTTATAAAATACTAAAAACTCAAGCGTAAGCTCTGGCATGAGCCTACGCTTTTATATCTTTTACACACTTTTTACATCTTTCTAAATTATAATATGGAGTGAATTGATTATAAAAGTATCCCTAATAAGAGCAGACATCAGCAATGCTAAGGAAATATGGCAAATGCAAAAGGAATGCTTTGCCCCTCTATATGAAAAATACCACGATACAGATACAAGTCCTGCAACCGAAGCTCTTGACAAGGTGCAAAACCGATTGAAACAGGACTTTACATACTACTACTTTATTGTGGCGGACGGTAAAAAGGTTGGTGCTGTCAGAATTATAGACCGAAAAGATAACAGCAGAAAAAGAATATCTCCTTTATTTGTCATACCCAAACAGCATAACAAGGAAATAGCACAAACGGCAATACGTCTTGCGGAGGAACTTCACGGAACGTATAATTGAGAGCTTGAGACAATACTTGAGGAAAAAGGTAACTGCCATTTATATGAAAAAATGGGATATCATAAGACCAATGAAACTGAAAAAATAAACGATAAATTAACGCTTGCTTTCTAAAAAAATAACAGGAAATTTTATATGATATATTTAAACGAATTTTGCTTTCCAAACGAAGATATGGAGTTTGCTTTTCTTCAAAAGGAGAAAAGAACCTGCTTTGACAGCTTTTATCCTTTTGGAATTTTTACATCAAATAATTTTCAACACGTTGAATTTGAACCCATAACTATATTTTATGGAGGGAACGGCACAGGCAAGTCCACTGCACTCAATATAATAGCTGATAAACTTGCTGTACAGCGTGACTCAGTGTATAACAAATCAAGTTTTTTTGATAAATATGTTTCCATGTGCAGTGCAGTAAAACACCGTGAAATACCACTGCACAGCCGAATAATAACAAGCGATGATGTTTTTGACTATATACTTAACATAAGAAATCTTAACAGCGGAATAGACCTAAAAAGAGATAAACTGTTTGACGAATTTTTACAGAACAAGTACGCCGATTTCCGCATGAAAACACTTGATGATTATGATAAATTGAAAAAAATAAACCTTGCAAGACGAACCTCTCAGTCAAAATATATCAGAAAAAATCTAATAGACAACACACGGGAGTATTCAAACGGAGAAAGTGCTTTCCTGTACTTTACAGAGAAAATAAAGGAAAATTCGCTCTACCTGTTAGATGAACCCGAAAACAGCCTTTCCCCTAAAAAGCAGTTGGAGCTTGTTAATTTTTTGCAGGATTCAGCACGTTTTTTCGGCTGTCAGTTCATTATTTCCACACATTCTCCGTTTATTCTTTCAATGAAAAATGCAAAGATTTATAACTTGGACCTAAATCCTGTTCAAACAGCAGTGTGGACAAAGCTTGAAAATGTTAGGGTATATTATGACTTTTTTAAGGAACATGAAGCAGAATTTTAGTTCTCCTGATATTTTGCACCCAACATCAAAATAATACTGATAATACTCTATTTTAC
>CAMWIZ010000209.1 GCA_947174455.1 uncultured Clostridia bacterium
AATCTATGAATAATTTTTAATACTTAATTCTTTTATAAAAATTATAAAAAAAATTAATTACTATGGTTGGGTGTTGCTTTTTATAGGGAGCAATATTCTCACATTATTTATACGAGGGTACAGCGAGGGAATATGGGAAAGTATATTGATGATACTTAATATGCCCATGATATTTTTCTTGTTTTACGGTCTGCACAGCGAAAGCACAACTCGCAGCGGACAGCGAAGAATATTTAAAGAATTATATGTTTTGTGCAATATTCTTGTGTATCTCTCTTTTGTAATAAATGTTCTCAGCCTGATTTCCCTTTATGCCATAGGCGAGAGTATAAATTACAGCTTTGGGTATCTTGTTGTGTACGAAAACCGATTCACCGGTATATATTTTAACCCTAATTTAATGGCATTTTCATCGTTCTGTGCAATGGTCTGCTGCCATATTTTGATAAAAAAAGACTTTGTGGAATCGGTTACAAAGAAAAAAACGGGCAAAGCAAGGCTGTGCTTTATTGCGGTCTCTTTTTTGCTTAATCTGATAGTAATTCTTTTATCGGACTCGAACGCTACGGCTGTCATTATGATTTGTTATGTTATAATGACGGTTTGCTATAAATTCTTTGGCGGGAGAAAGCTTAATTTTGGGCTGGTTTTTAAAAGATGTTTGGTTTTGGCAGTTATGTTGGCGTTTGTCACCACAGGTGTGTTTGCCTTTCGTTCTATTGTTCAAACAGGCACCACCTACACAATGACAACCCCAAATGAAGCCGAAAATGTTTTTCAGGACAGTGAGGACGAACTGAACCGAATTACATTTGAACATCAAAACAAAAATATTGACAGTGGCAGACTCCAGCTTTTAGTTCAAGGAATAAACGTAATAAAACACCACCCAATTTTCGGTGTGGGTAAGGGAAACATAACCAAGTATGGCAACCACTACAACAACAATAAAATGAAGTACAGTGATTTCCACAACGGATATTTGACTATTATGGTTTGTTCGGGATTGGTCGGTTTCTTTTTCTTTGCCGCATTGGCGATATGCCTGTGCAAGCGGATGACTGTGCTTCTTTTCGGAATAGAATCAAAGAAACACAACGATGTCTTTCCGTGTTTGTTTGCGTTTATTTTTGCATACTGTGTTTTTGCAGTATTTGAAAAGACACTTGTCTTTGAGGTTTCGTTCATGGTTACATTTTTTTGGCTTATGCTCGGTTTTGCCGCCGCTTGTATGGCGGGCTGTGAGGGTGACGGCTACAACGTCTATGCATTTTCAAAGTCACTCACCGTAAGCCATGGCAGGATAAGAAAAAAATCCGACATTCCTGCTGAGAGAGAAGGCTTAAAACGGGGACAGTCATAACTGTTTTCGATACATAAATATAAGCTGAGGATACAGTAATGTCATAAAATTGGGTATATACTAATCTGAAAAGGATTTAGTTATGCGGTGATGCGTATAATCAGCACTACAGAAAAAGGAGAGAAAATTATGAAAAAACGTTTACTCGAGCTTTTACAGGAAAACTGCAGGTACACTGATAAGGAGCTTGCAGCGATGTTGAATACAAACCCCGATGAAATCAGGGCGATTATATCAGAGTTGGAGTCATCAGGTGCAATATGCGGCTACAAGGCGTTTATTAACTGGGAAAAGGTTCCCGGCTCGGACGTTAACGCACTTATTGAGCTAAAGGTAACACCTAAGCGTGACAAGGGCTTTGATGAAATTGCAGCAAGGGTAATGGAGTTTGACGAGGTTGAAGGAGTTTACCTTATGGCAGGTGACTATGACTTAGCTGTGTTTGTGAAGGGTCATTCTATTCAAGATATAGCAATGTTTGTTGCAAAGCGTTTGTCGCCGCTTCCGTCTGTTTTGTCGGCAAGCACCCACTTTATTTTAACAAAATACAAGTCAAACGGAGTTGATATGCAGAACCTCGGCTCTGACAGTGACGGAAGGGAATGTGTAATTTAATGAATTACGAGAAGTTTATAAACAGCAGGGTATCGTCTCTTAAACCGTCAGGTATCAGAAAGTTTTTTGATATTGCAAATGAGATGGATAACGTAATTTCGTTGTCGGTCGGTGAGCCTGATTTTCAAACACCGTGGCACGTTCGGCAGGCAGGTATTGAATCGCTTGAGCAAGGAAAAACATGGTATACACCAAACAGGGGTCTGTCGGCTTTAAGGGAAGAAATCACGGAATATTTTGGGCGTCGTTTTGGTGTTTCATATAACCCGAATGATGAGGTTATAGTTACAGTCGGCGGTTCAGAGGCTATTGACCTTGCCATAAGAAGTATTGTGCAGGAGGGTGATGAAGTACTTATTCCTCAGCCGAGCTTTGTATGTTACGAGCCGCTTACGGTTATGGCGGGCGGTACACCTGTAATTATAGAAACAAAGGCGGAGAACGATTTCAAGCTTACCGCCGAGGAAATAGAGGAGAAAGTAACTGACAAGACCAAGCTTATTATACTGCCCTACCCAAACAATCCAACAGGCGGTTCAATGAGCAGAGAGGAATACGAGAAAATCGCACCGATTATTGAAAAGCACGACATTATGGTTATCTCCGATGAGATATATGCCGAACTTTCCTATGACATAAAGCCATGCTCCTTTGCATCTGTTAAGGGCATGAAAGAGAGGACTATTGTGGTCAGTGGTTTTTCAAAGGCATATGCAATGACGGGCTGGAGATTAGGCTATGCCCTTGGTCCTGAACCCGTAATGGCACAGATGTTAAAGCTTCATCAATATGCTGTTATGAGTGCACCCACCACAGCACAGTATGCCGCTATAGAGGCACTTAAAAACGGCGATGATGACATAGAGCATATGCGTCGGGATTATGATATGAGAAGACGTCTTATCGTTTCCGGTTTTAATGAAATAGGTTTAAATTGCTTTGAGCCAAAAGGTGCATTCTATGTGTTCCCGTGCATTAAGTCAACGGGCATGACATCTGAGGAGTTTGCGTCTAATTTGCTGCACTCTCAGAGAGTAGCAGTAGTTCCGGGTAATGCTTTCGGAGAGTGCGGAGAGGGTTATGTAAGAGTTTCGTACTCGTATTCCTTGCAGCATATTAAAGAGGCTTTAAGAAGAATTAAAAGCTTCCTTGATACATTGGAAAAGTAAAGTTTATTTATTTTTAAAAGCTGTACAAATAGGTTTATCCAACAGAGAAAATGTTGCTTATGTACGTTTGGATATTGCCTAATGTATGGCTTTTTTGTTATAATGTTAAGGGAAATATTTTTAATAGGGTGATTA
>CAMWIZ010000210.1 GCA_947174455.1 uncultured Clostridia bacterium
GGTATAAGTGCTGTTATACTTGCCGGGGGCGAGGGTAAAAGAATGAAGTCCGATAAACCTAAGGCTCTGTCAGAGGTACTCAACAAGCCCATGCTTCGCTGGGTCATTGATTCGGTAAAGGGAGCAGGCATAGACAATGTCTGTGTGGTTACAGGCTTTAAGAGAGAATACATTGAGGAATACCTGCACACACTCCCGTTTGACACAGAAACTGCATACCAGCCGCAGCGTCTGGGAACAGGCCATGCCGTTATGATGTGCAGGGAGTTTCTGCGTAAAAATGAGGGTGATGTCGTAGTGCTGAACGGTGACGCACCGTTTATGGACAGCGAAACTGTCAAAGAGGCGTATCGGCTTCACAAAGAAAGTAACTCATCTGCAACCGTTATATCCGCTAAAGTAGACGACCCGTTCGGTTACGGCAGAATAGTAAGAGATGCAGACGGTGCCATAAAGGCGATTGTTGAGCAGAAAGATGCAAGCAAAGAGGAGCAAAGTATAAATGAGGTTAACTCCGGCGGTTATTGGTTTAACACGGAGTCGCTGCTCGGTGTACTTGATGAGATTACCGCCAACAATGCGGGCGGTGAGTATTATTTGACTGATGCCGTGTCTATACTGCTTAATAAAGGAAAAACAGTTTGTGCATACACCGCACAAAGCTCGAACACGGTTTTGGGGGCAAATGATCCCGAACAGCTTAAACGGCTCAACGAAATTGCAAGAGCCAAGGAACAGTAATTTTTCTGAATTTGTAAAATTGTTTTCTATTAAAATAAAAGAACAACAAAATAATATTGCAAAAGGAGCTTTTAGAATGAATTTTCACGGCAAGGATATTAAGATTTTTTCCGGAAACGCAAGCAAAGAGGTTGCTCAGGGTATTGTAGGTTGTTTGGGACTTCCTTTGGGCAAGTCTGAGTGTACAACTTTCAGTGACGGAGAAATCTCTGTAACACTGCATGAGTCTGTAAGAGGTTCGGACTGCTTTATCGTGCAGTCAACAAACGATCCGGTAAACAATAATCTCATGGAAATCCTTATCATGATTGATGCCATGAAGCGTGCTTCGGCTGCCAGAATCACAGCAGTTATGCCGTATTTCGGCTATGCAAGACAGGACAGAAAGGCTAAGGCAAGAGATCCGATTTCAGCTAAGCTTGTTGCGGATCTTCTAACAGCAGCAGGTGCTGACAGAGTTCTGACAATGGATCTCCACGCTCCGCAGATTCAGGGCTTCTTTAATATCCCTGTTGATAATCTTTTCGGAGCACCTATCCTTGCTTCACATTTTAAGGAGAAAATCGGCGACAATGCCGACGACTACATTGTAGTATCACCTGACCTCGGCTCTGTAACAAGAGCAAGAAGCTATGCTGCAAAGCTCGGCACACCGCTTGCCATTATCGATAAGCGTCGCCAAAAGGCCAATGTTTGTGAGGTAATGAACATCATCGGTGACGTTAAGGGCAAGAAGGTTATAATGGTTGACGATATGATCGACACCGCAGGTACACTCTGTAATGCTGCAAGAGCAGTTGTTGAGATTGGCGGGGCAACAGAGGTTTACGCTGCTGCTTCACACGCAGTTCTCTCCGGCCCTGCTATTGAGAGAATTTCCAACAGTCCAATCAAGGAAGTTATCCTGCTTGATACTATTGCAATGCCTGAGGAGAAGCTTATTGACAAGTTCACGATTCTTCCTGTAGCACCTTACTTTGCTGAGGCTATTGAGAGAATTTACACAGATAAGCCGGTATCTCCGCTTTATACTTAATAATTGTCTTAAAATTAAAAATAGAATAAACTACAGCATGGGTGGGCTTAAAGTCCGCCTTTTGTTGTCTTTCTTTTAGTTGTTTGTTTTGGGAAGATTGAGGAGGGGAAAATATATGCAAGAAAGACCTGAGTTGAGCATAAAAACGGACGGTAAAACCTTTCGTGAGTTTTACTACTTAAAAGAG
Source organism: uncultured Clostridia bacterium (assembly GCA_947174455.1). Classification (GTDB taxonomy): domain Bacteria; phylum Bacillota; class Clostridia; order Oscillospirales; family Acutalibacteraceae; genus RUG592. Next base: position 1,965 of record CAMWIZ010000210.1, read on the forward strand.
GAGTTGGTGGATTTTTGCAGAAAAAATGGATTACCGACAAGTGGGGGAAAGGTGGAACTTACAGACAGAATTGCATATTTCCTTGATACAGGTGAGATTTTGGAAGCCAAGAGTGTGAAAAAATCGACCGCGTATGTTGTAATTATTGATAAATCTACAAAAATTGAATCAGATTTTGTCTGTTCAGAAAAGCATAGGGCATTTTTTAAGGAGAATATAGGAAATAGCTTTACGTTTAATGTGGCATTCCAAAAATGGTTGAAAAGTAATGCAGGGAAAACATATCAAGACGCCATTGATGCGTATTATCGTATAATGGAGGAAAAGAAAAAAGGAAAGTCATCAATAGATAAGCAGTTTGAGTATAATACATATATTAGAGATTTTTTTGCGGAGAATAAGGGAAGAAGCTTAGACGAAGCCATAAAATGCTGGAAGTATAAAAAGCAACTGCGTGGACACAACCGTTATGAAAGCAAAGATCTTGAAGTGTTGGAAAATGATTGAATGAGAATTATACGGAAGTTTTATTCTTGGAAGGGTTCGTGCAGCTCCGTCACTTTGGTAAAATAAATTGTACAGAAAAACTATCGGTTGAGCCAAGAATAAATGTAAATAATAAAGTAAAGGACGTACTAAAGAAATGTTTGGGAATAGAAAAGGAACGCTTCCGAGCGGTGTAACTCATATTGTGGTCGGACTTGGTAATCCCGATAAAAAATATGAGAATACAAGACATAATGCAGGTTTTATAACAGTAGATGCCTTTGCCGAAAAACACGGCACTAATATCGACCGCCTTAAATATAAGTCGTTATGCTCGGCAGTAAGCATAGGTGATAAAAAAGTTCTTTTAATGAAACCGCAGACATATATGAATAACAGCGGTGAGGCAGTCGTAGAGGCGATGAATTTCTACAAAATTCCGCCCGAAAATGTTATTATAATATTTGATGATATTTCACTTGATGTCGGTTTGCTCAGAGTAAAACGTAAGGGCAGTGACGGCGGTCAAAAGGGAATGCGTAGCATAATTTATCTTAGCGGTTCGGATAACTTCCCAAGGGTTAAAATCGGTATAGGTCATAAGCCCGAAAAATGGGATTTAGCGGACTGGGTATTGTCGCAGTTTTCAACAGAGGACAAAAAGCTTTTGAATGCCGTAACCGAAAAAGCAATAGATGCGGTGGAGCTTATGCTCAACGGTGACATAGACAAGGCGATGAACAGGTACAACTGAAGCATTTCAAAAAATATTTGGTTGTTAAGAGATGTTTGTTTTTAAGAGAGGATACTATGAATTGTTTAACTGAGGT
>CAMWIZ010000211.1 GCA_947174455.1 uncultured Clostridia bacterium
AAAACAAGGTGCATATTAAGTGAACAAAAGTAACGTATGTGTCTATTCGCACAAAAAGCCGATATAAAAATTCCTATCAGCTATTACTCGTTTCTGTATTGATTAGGGAATCATTTTACACTTTGTGTCTGCCCTTCATCGGAAACAAGTATAATTTTCACACTAAATTCCTTCCCCTTACCAAAGTTCTGTGAACCCGGTCTGTACAGCGAAACCGTTATCTCATCACCCGGATTGTATTTTTCCAAGAGTGCATACAAATCTGTAAAGTCCGTAACGTCATCACCGTCAATAGCCGTAATGATGTCGTCCACCTTTGCATCGGTCCCATTAAAAGGACTGTCATCGGTAAAGCTGTTTATTGTAATTCCCTGTGGAACATCATAATAAGCTGAGATATATGGCGACACCGCCTGACCCGAGATACCTAAACGAACTCTGCCCGTTACATAACCTTTGGTTATAAGGTCGTTTACTATCTTTAACACCGTATTGGTGGGAATTGCAAAACCCATACCCTCGTATTCGGTGTCAATAATTTTAATTGTATTTATACCCATAACCTGACCCGCTATATTCATCAGCGGACCGCCGGAATTACCCGGATTTATGGCTGCATCTGTCTGAATATATGTTACCATAGCATTAGAAGATACCGTCCTGTTAACAGCGGATACCGCACCTCTTGTCAAAGAGTTAGAGTACTCTATACCACCCGGATTGCCGACTGCCAAAGCGTCCTGTCCAACTTCAATTTGGTCTGAGTTTACAAACTCACACTTCTTTAATCCTGTGGCATTTATCTTTAAGACAGCAAGGTCAGTTCTTGCATCAAAACCGACAATAGCAGCAATGTATGACTGTCCGTCGTAGGTGATAACCTCCACCGCCACAGACTTTGTATCGGAAATAACATGGCTGTTTGTCACAACATAGCCGTCCTCGGTTACAATAATACCCGTACCCTCTCCAAAAGGCTCACCGTCTATACCTGAGTCCTTCTCATAGGTAACTATACTTACAACGGATTCCGAAATTGTTTTATAGGCTTTTTTCGCATTGTATTCGGCTGAGTCAATATCACTCGGCTGATCTGCAGCCATAAGCAAGTCTGCGTCCGACTTAATTATATTGTCATCGCTCGGTGCATCTATAATTCCGGTTTTTTTGTCATCGGTATCTCTTTCAGTATCCGAAAATTTGTCTGAATCCTTTTCCGAATCGTACTCATTGTCAGAACCATAATTAAAACCAAACGGATAATCATCACTGCCGCCAAAAATGCTGTCCATCCAATCGGAATTACCCTTCATTCCAAACGGACCGTATTCATTATAACAGCGTACAGCCTCAACAGTAAATCCGCAGACAAAAAGTACCATCATTGCAACCATGACGGCTATAAGTGATTTAAGTCCATTGCTCATAGGCTTCTTTGGTACACCCCTACTTGCATTGCCACCTGTATAGTCCGCATAGCTGCCGTAAGGCATTCCGTAACCTGCCGCAACAGCGTCAGGCGAAACGTAATAGGTAGTTCTTGATTGCCCCTTTATCCCCGTATTGTCGCAGCAATGAGGTATGTTGCTGCCTGCATACTGTGGCTGACTTACGGGTCTTGCCTGTGGTCCGGTAAAGCCACTGTAAGAGTACACTTGATTGGTCGTGGTATTCTGTGATGTATTGGCATATGCTGTGGTTGACGCAGCAGGCTGACTTACAGTATTTTCGTATGCTGTTCTTGTCGCCGCAGGCTGACTTACGGTATTTTCATATGCTGTACTTGTCGCCACATATCCATTTGAAGTATCTTCGTCTGCTGTATTTGATACCGCAGCTTGGTTTGCTGCATTATTGTGTGCAGTATTTGAAACCGTTGACTGCACTGCACCGTATGCTCCCTTGATAGGATTAGCTCTTTCATAGGGCGAGGACAGATTCTCCCCTTCAATATTGTTTTTCTCTAAACTTACAGGCGAATTGCTGTAAAGCTTTCTCTCATAAGGCGAAGAAAACTCCTCACCTTGCTTTGCGTTCTCACCCTTAGCTTCAACCTTTTCAAACATGATTTCGGTTTTATCGCTTTCTTCTCTGTCACTGTCTAATCCCTCAAAGAGATTCTTACTGTTCTCATCAAATATATCCAAGTGTCAGCCCTCCTGTTGGTTAGAATCATCCAAACTGTAATTCTCTTTTTCATCCTCACTCTGTACCGCTCTGACTGCAGACTTTTCTTCCCTTTGCACGCTGCGTTTTTTCGCTGTCATTTCTTTCCTTTTAGGAAGCCAAAAAGTAAAGGTCGTGTACTCGCCCTCAACACTTTCCGCAGTTATTTCTCCGCCGTGAAGCTGTACTATGGTTTTAACTAAATACAAACCAAGCCCCATGCCGTTTTTGTCATGGCTTCTTGATTTGTCGGTCTTATAAAATCTGTCAAAAACAAAGCCAATCTGCTCTGAGGAAATTCCCGGTCCTGTATTCCTTATGGCAACAACGGCACGGTTTCCCTCATTAACAACGGAAACGTTAATACTTCCACCCTCGTTAGTGAATTTTGTGGCATTCTCCACCAAATTATACACAACCTGATGTATCATATCAGGGTCACCCTCCACAAAGAGGGGTTCGGACTCATCAAAGCCCGTTACAGTAATACTCCGTTGTTCTATCTTCTGCTCAAAAGTAAGAAATGTGTTAAGTACCGTAGCCGATACATCAAAACTTTGACGAACCATTTTCAGCTCACCGCTGTCAATTCTCGACAATGCAAGCATAGAGGTCACAAGACGTGAAAGCCTTTTCACCTCTACTGTAACTATATTCAAGTAGTGACGTTCTCTTTCCCGTGGAATGGTTCCGTCCAAAATTCCGTCAATAAAACCCGCAATAGTGGTCATAGGTGTTTTAAGCTCATGTGAAACATTTGCAATAAAAGTTCTTCTCATACCCTCTGAAACTGACAAAGAGTCTGCCATATTATTAAAGGCTTTTGCAAGTTCTGCTATCTCGTCGTTCCCGTCAACACGCACACGTTTTGAGAAATCTCCGTTTCCAAAAGCCTTTGCTGCTCTTGACATCTGTTGTAAAGGCTTAGTAAGCCTGTATGAAAACAGACCTACAAAGCAGAACACAAGAGCAAATGTGACAATAGCAGCCGAGCAGAATATCTTTACCAGCGTCATTACATAATCTGAATAATTTGAAAATGAATTAGTAACAAAAACCGCACCCACAAATAAAGATTCTTCGTCCTGCATTACTTTAATCGGAACACCC
>CAMWIZ010000212.1 GCA_947174455.1 uncultured Clostridia bacterium
TTTGTACAAGGCAATGCAGAAGCCCTGCACAGGATTTTTCATAACATCATAAAAAATGCAGTTGACCACGGCAGCGGAGAGAACGGAGGATTATCTGTTTTTGCGGATAAACAGGAAGAGTATGTGATATTTTGCTGTGAGAACTGCGTAATTAATGCAGATGATATAGATGCGGATAGGGTTTTTGACAGATTCTATAAATCTGACAAGGCGCGAACACATATATCCACAGGCTTGGGATTGTCCATTGCAAAGGAACTAACAATAAAAATGAACGGTTCTATTATCGCATCACTCCATGGAAATATATTTTCCGTGGAGGTAAAATTTCCGATAGCAGAACAGTGATAATGAGCAATAACAAAAAGCTATAATGATGCGAAGCTTGTAAAGTTTTGGTCAAGCTTTTGCAAAAGCTTGTGGTTTCCAAAGGCAAAGCCTTTGGTCGACAGCCGCAGCTGACGAAACTCCTTTCCTTAGAGCAGCGGAGAGGGGGATAAACAAACTTTTACATATCAAAAATTATGAATGGGGAGAACCTGCTGCAAGTGGTTCTCCCCAAAGGTTACTGACGGTAATAACGAAAAAAGTTTTATTACAGATTTTTTATTTTTGTACTATAGTTTACCTGTTGCCAAAAAGAAAAGTGGTATAAAAAGACAAAAAGAGCGGTCATCACAACCGCTCTTTTAAATGTTTTTTAACGTAAAATGTCCTGAGGTATTACTCAACCGGCTTTAAGTTCCAAATACCCTCTGCGTAGTCCTTGATTGCTCTGTCTGCTGCAAAGATACCGCTGTTTGCAATATTGATAAGAGATGTCTTGTTCCACAAGGTTGGGTTCTTGTACATTTCAGATGCCTTTTTCTGTGCAGCGGCATAGTCTGCAAAGTCTGCAAGTACCATGTACGGGTCTTGCTCGGTAAGGTTCTTTGCAATATGTGCAAAGCGAGTTCCGTTAAGCTCGTCAATAGCCTTTTTGATAATTGGGTTGTTTGAGTAGTAGTTCATTGGATTGTATCCGTTTGCCTTCAGTTTAACCACTTCAGGGGTCGTCATGCCGAACAGGAACATATTCTCGTCACCGACTGCATCGTGAATTTCAACGTTTGCACCGTCAAGTGTGCCGAGTGTTAACGCACCGTTAATCATGAACTTCATGTTGCCCGTACCGGATGCCTCTGTACCTGCCAAGGAAATTTGCTCACTGATTTCACTTGCAGGCATAAGCTTTTCAGCTACAGTTACTCTGTAGTCCTCAAGGTAAACAACCTTTAGCTTTTCGTTAACTCTTGGGTCATTGTTAATCTTGTCCGCCATGCCGTTGATGAACTGAATTATTTGCTTAGCAAAGTAATAGCCTGGGGCAGCCTTTGCACCGAAAATAAATGTCTTAGGTGTGAACTCGGCGTTCGGGTTATCCCTAAGATACTGCCAAAGTGTCAGTATGTGCAAAGCATTAAGAAGCTGCCTTTTGTACTCGTGCAGACGTTTAACCTGTACGTCAAAGATTGAGTTGGGGTCAACTATAATTCCGTTGTGCTCCTTAATGTATTTAGCCATTTCTTTCTTGTTGTCCAGCTTGATTTTTGCAAGCTTTTCAAGTACAGCCTTATCATCTGTGTATTTTTCAAGCTTTTTTAGCTCGCTTGCATCAGCACGGAAGCCACCGCCGATAAGCTCGGTTATCATAGAGGTAAGCTTAGGGTTTGATTGATTCAGCCAACGTCTGTGTGCAATACCGTTTGTTACGTTTGTGAACTTTTCAGGTGTTACCTTGTAATAGTCATTAAATACCGTATCCTTCAGTATCTGACTGTGGAGTGCAGAAACGCCGTTAACCTTATAGCTTGCCATAACAGCAAGGTTTGCCATTTTTACAACTCCATCGTTAATTATTGCCATTCTGCCAACCTGATAGTTGTCAACTCCCTTGCTGTGCAGTTCACTGCAATAGCGTCTGTTAAGCTCCTGTACGATCTGATATATTCTCGGCAGCTTGTTTCTGAACATATCTTCGCCCCAGCACTCAAGAGCCTCACGCATTACAGTGTGGTTTGTATAGGCTATAGTCTTTGAAACAATGCTCCATGCTTCATCCCAGCCATAGCCGTAGTCGTCCATGATTATTCTCATAAGCTCCGGTACGGCAAGCACAGGGTGTGTGTCGTTTAAATGGAGGGTAACAAGGTTCGGAAGCTCATTGAGAGTACCGTTGTTCATAAAGTGTCTTCTCAAAATATCCTGTATTGTTGCGGATACAAGGAAGTACTGCTGGTTCAGTCTTAGGCTCTTGCCTTCTGCATGGTTATCCCCCGGATAAAGTACCTGAGTAATGGATTCCGCCATTGCCTTTTGTTCCATTGCTCTCATGTACTGTCCGTCATTAAATAGGTTCATGTCAAGCTGTTCAGCCTTTGCTGACCACAGTCTTAGTCTGCTGATGCCCTTGCCGTCATTGCCGGAAACATACATATCATACGGAACTGCCAAAACAGTAGTTGCATTATTCAGCTTAACTGTACATTTACCGTCACCCCATGTTTCCTCAACATTGCCGTTAAACTTAACTTCAACTGCCTTGTCGGGGTGCGACTGCAGCCAAACGCTGCCGCCGGGAAGCCAGTTGTCGGGAAGCTCAGTTTGCCAGCCGTCAACAAGGTTCTGTCTGAAAATACCGAACTCGTAGCGAAGGGAGTATCCCATTGACGGATATGCCTGCGATGCAAGACCGTCAAGGAAGCAGGCTGCCAAACGTCCCAATCCGCCGTTGCCAAGACCTGCGTCAGGCTCTTGGTCGTACACCTTTTCAATATCCGAGCCTAAGCTTTTGAGTGCCTGAGCAACGGTATTTTCAAGATTAAGGTTGCAGATGTTGTTCTTTAACGAACGACCGAGCAAAAACTCCATGCAAAGGTAGTAAACCGTCTTTTTCTTTTGAGCAACAGCCTTATCCGTGAATTCCTTGTAGCCTTGACTCATAAGGTCACGAAGAGCAAGTGCCGTTGCCTTGTAAAAGTGCTCGTCTGTGGCATCCTTTACCGATACACCTATGTTGTGTGAAAGCTTTGAAGTGATAAGGTCTTTCACCTGCTGTACAGTCAAATTGTAATTCATTTATATTTTCCTCTCCTGTAAAAGTTGTACTGTGAACCTGTCCTGCCCACAGAAGTATTCCGAATAAAGACCGCTGAATTTACTGAATAAAAGCGGCTCAAATATGTCGGATTAGATTTTATTATACTATACTTTTTTGCAAAAAACAACATAAA
>CAMWIZ010000213.1 GCA_947174455.1 uncultured Clostridia bacterium
CACACAAAAAGCTGTGCGGCAGAGAGAAGATTAACGGGTGAAAAACGAGAAGAAGCGCAGGTGGAGGCATCAAGTGAAGCGGAAGCACTTTCGATAATTGAAAAACGTGGGTACAAACGCTGCGGACTTTGCAAATAATTTTAATTCAAAAAAATTACCATAGGAAAATATACCCCGCTGATTTGACGCAGAGATTTACACAAACACAATCTGTAACCTACATAGAATATATATACTGAAAAACATTATTAAAGCATATCAGGCTCCCAAAAACAGCCAATCATAAATGATTACGGGCTGATTTTGGGAGCCTATTCTTCGGTACCGACATTGTGCTCAGAAATGTTCCAAATCAAGCCTTATATGGACAAGCCCAGTGCTTTCGGCTTATTTGTACATAGTTTTGTAAGCTATGAAAGAATCGGCAATTGGGATGAGGAAAGATACAAGAAAGGCGGCAGAAAGCCTTATTTTGTCGAACTTTGCGGCACTCCGAGATGGATAAATCTCTATACGTTAGCGGATGCAGATGTCTATTATAATTATGAAGTGTGAGAAAATGAGCTTGTCTGAATGAACTTGGACAAGCTCATTTTTCTATATGAAACCACACCATCGTCAACTTCAATCATGTGTGCTTTACTATGTTGACTTTTTAGGAAAAATCGGATATACTATAGTAAAGTACACAATTGAAGAAGAATTTGCGTGTGGTTTAATAGAGGTGAAACAATGCTTGATGAAAAATCGATAAACGCTGTCAGGAAGATTTTTTTCAAACACGATAATATAATGACAACTGCTCAACTGGATTCCTACAGAATCTACTATGCTGATATTCAGCAGCTATTAAATGAAGGCTTCGTTGAAAAAATCAAACGGGGTTATTATCATTGGGCGGAAGCCTACTGTGAACAGGAAATTAAAATTATCAACCGTCTTTTCCCCGATGCTGTGCTTTGTATGGATACTGCCCTCTTTTACTATCAGTACAGCGATCGCAATCCTGCCGAGTGGAATATTACGATTGATAAAAATGTATCCAGAAGCCGTACAAATATCGACTATCCCTTTGTAAAGGCATATCGGGTTGAACCAGTTTTAGTGCCTCTTGGTGAAACGAAAGGCAGTATTAACTTTGTCGATGTGCGAATCTATGATCGTGACCGTACAATCTGTGATGTGCTGCGGAATATGAACAAAATGGATAAAGAAATTTTTAATAAGGCAATACAAGGGTATGTAAAAGACCCGAAAAAGAATATACCGAATCTGATGGAATATGCCAAAGTATTGCGAGTTCAAAAACGAGTAAAAGACTTGATTGGAGTGTGGTTGTGATGGCTGATGTAGCGGCATCTGTTTTGGCAAAGCTTAAGAATAAAGCGAAGGCGGCGGGTATCAGCTATCAGCAATGCTTGCAGCTTTTTATGCAGGAGGAATTTCTGCGGAAACTCTCAAAGTCTGGATATGAGGATACACTTATTCTCAAGGGCGGATTGTTTATCTATACGCTCACCAATTTTGAAAGCCGAGCAACGATTGATGTAGATTTCCTGCTTCGCAGTGTTTCTAATTCATTGGATGAGGTAAAAGCCCTTATCATGAAAATTCTTGCTACGCCTACAGGCAATGATTATATCGAGATGAGTGCCAAAGGAGTTGAGGAAATCTCGCCGCAAAGGAAATATCACGGTATCAGCACACAGATTATCGGAAAGATAAAAAATGTCCGAGTTCCCTTTAATGTGGATATAGGCGTGGGTGATGTAATTGTTCCCCGTGCCGAACAGAGGACTATCCATACACAGCTTCCCGATTTTGAAGCTCCTGTTATTATGACTTATTCTCTTGAAAGCACTATTGCGGAAAAGTTTGACGCTATCCTGCAACGGTTTGAACTGACAGGCAGAATGAAGGACTTTTACGATATTTACTATCTGGCAAGGACTTTTGATTTTGACGGAGCGAGATTGCAGACAGCAATATCCAGAACATTGGAACGGCGAGGAACACCCTACGAAAAGGATAGTTTTAAACGTATTCTCACACTTGCCGAGGATGTGGATATGCAGAAGCGGTGGAAATTCTTCTTGAAAACCATGAAGGATGATACGCTTGAGTTTTCGGTGGTCATTGAGGAAATACAGACTTTCCTTGAGCCTGTATTTGAGAACATTATTAATGAAATACCCTCGCTTAAAACATGGAATTGTAAAAAGAGAAGATGGAAAACGGATGAAAGGAATTTTTGACTTATATAGTATAACCAACATAATAATAGTAAAAAAGTACTCGTCTTAAGATTTTATAAATTCAACGACTTTGAAAAATCAAATAAAATACAAATAGATAGAGAGGAAATACAATGGAAGATAATATTCGTTTTTTAATAGTAACTGCAAACGAAAACGAAACAAATGCATTGCTCAGTGATGCACAGTTTCAACACGAAACTAAACGTTCTAATGACCCAAACGATACGGCATTTTATAATATTGGGACATATGGTTACTACGAAGCAATTCACTTTGAACTAAATAGTCAAGGTTCTGTCGGTGCTGATGCTTCTCAGCTAGCAATAGTTTCTGCTATAAATAGTTTCCATCCAGATGCTGTAATACTTGTTGGAATTGCATTTGGAAAGGAATTTCACGATAGTACTAATCCTAGTCAAAAAATTGGAGATGTTCTTATTTCTGAGACAGTAGCCGATTATGAGAGTGGTAAAGTAAAAAATGGCAAAATCTTGTCCGATGGAGTTATTGCAGAAAGTGGAAGACAATTACAATCCACTTTTAAATATTATTCAAAATCATGGAGTCATACCGTAAAAGGAGAAAAAGCCAAATGTGAGTTTGGAATGCTCCTATCTGGAGATAAGGTTGTTGATGACCGTAATTTCAAAGAAAAACTCATTAATAGCTATCCCCGTTCAATAGGTGGAGAAATGGAAGGACGAGGTGCCTACAGTGCTTGTAGGAATAGAAATATTAATGAATGGATAATTGTTAAGTCGATATGCGATTGGGCGGATGGAACAAAATCGGAAGATAAGCAACAAAACCAAATTATTGCTGCTGAGTCAGCGGTTTCATTACTAAATCATATTTTTACCAATCCGAAATCTTTTGAAAAGATTCAAAAAATAGGATTTATAAAGAATGACACGGCTTTAATGAAACAAATCGAAAATAAATGTTCCGATGATGTAATAGGATATTTTATCAATTTTGGAGTAACTACA
>CAMWIZ010000214.1 GCA_947174455.1 uncultured Clostridia bacterium
CATAATAATAGTTTGGTAATGCAGAGTGCTGTGAAATCCTCATTTAACAAGCATATGCTTGTTGTCCAGCATTGCTTCTATTTCATCAAGAATAGCCTCGTTTTCGGCCGTTACTGTATGGTAGTGATAATTCGACGTTATGTTAAACAGCGGCTTAGACTTTCCGCTGTTTATTCCAAAAAGAAATTCGCCTATATCACGTCTGCACCTTATGTTCATTTCTACACGAAGTCTGCCATAAACCTTGTGATTCACAAAAATATCCTTTACTGTGCCACCCATGTCTATAATAGAGTTCAGTTCATCTTCAACCTGCTCATTTGTATGAGAAACCTTAAAGACACGCTCCGCCTGAAGTGGGTGCGACACCGTGTAGCCTCTGTTGGTTGATGTTATGTTGTGTTCGGCAGCCCTAAGCAGAGCAATATCCTGAACTATTACTTGACGGCTGACATTATATTTCAAAGCCAAAGCACCGCCCGATATCGGTTCACTGCTTGCTGCCAAATCGTTCAAAATTCTTTCTCTTCTTTCCTGTCCGTTCATAACATAGCTCCTTGTTTAGATTGCGTGCAGGTTCTTAAGCGATAAGTCAAGAATCGGTGCAGAATGAGTAAGTGCACCGCTGGAGATGTAATCAACACCAATATTTGTAAGCCTTGCAACATTTTCCTTTGTAACATTGCCTGAGCATTCCGTTTCTGCACGTCCGTCAATGATTGCAATAGCTTCCTTCATCATATCAATAGACATATTGTCAAGCATGATGATATCAGCACCTGCCTCGACAGCTTCCTTAACCATTTCCAACGTTTCTACCTCAACCTCAATTTTTCTTACAAAGGGTGCGTAATCCTTGGCAGCCTTAACAGCGTTTGCCACACTACCTGCCGCACCTATATGATTATCCTTTAACAATACACCGTCAGAAAGATTGTAACGGTGATTATGGCCGCCGCCAACTTTTACTGCGTACTTCTCAAAAATACGCATGTTCGGTGTGGTCTTTCTGGTATCAAGCAGTTTTGTTTTGCTTCCCTCAAAAAGCTGTGCAACCTCATTTGTATATGTTGCTATTCCGCTCATTCTCTGCAAATAGTTGAGGGCAGTTCTCTCACCTGACAATAACGCCCTTATGTCACCTGTAACTCGTCCGACAAGCTCCTTATTTTTAACCTTATCGCCGTCCTTAAAATACAACTCAACCTCGGCAGTGTCGTCTAACAGCTCAAACACCCTTTTAAATACATACAAACCGCATATAACGCCGTCCTGTTTGCAAATCAGGTCAACCGTACCCTTTTGATAATCGGGCATTACAGCGTTTGTGGAAACGTCCTCGCTTGAAATATCCTCTCTGAGTGCAAGCTTTATCAATTCATCTGCATTGAGCAGCATTGTAATGTTGTTATTCATGACTGTTTTTCTCCTTAATATCCTCTATTCTTTTTCTCATAATTTGAACATAATCTTCACGGGTTGTAAAGTAGTCGTGATTATTCTTTAATTTTTCCTCATATTTGTTTACTAAATCGGCACTCGCAACAGAAGCATCGCCGCTGTTCACAATATGCTGTGCCGCCCGTTTTGCAAAGACAAGACTTTCCAACAGAGAGTTGCTTGCCAATCGGTTTTTTCCGTGTACACCGTTGCAGCTTGTTTCACCCACTGCATAGAGCCTGTCGCATGATGTCTTGCTGTCAGAATCCACCCATACACCGCCCATAAAATAGTGCTGTGCAGGAACTACCGGAATAGGCTCGCTCGTCACATCATACCCATGCTCCAAACAATATTTAAAAATGTTTGGAAAATGCGTCTTAATTTCCTCATTGGGTATATTTTTCATAGACAGCCATACATACGGCATATTGTCTTTCTTCATCTGCTCACGGATAGCGGCAACAACTACATCTCTCGGCTGAAGCTCGTCTGTAAAACGTTCACCGTTATTGTTAAGAAGTACAGCACCCTCACCACGAACAGACTCCGATATTAAAAAGCGTCTGCCCTTGGTCTTTTCATACAAGGTAGTCGGGTGAATTTGGACATAGTCAATATGCTCAAGCTTAATATTATGCTGCATACAAATGCCGAGAGAGTCACCCGTCAAATGACGAAAATTAGTAGAATGCACATACAGTCCCCCTATACCGCCTGTTGCGAGAACAGTAAACGGGGAATAAATATTATAAAACTCCCCCTCCTCATTTTTTGCAACCACACCGAAGCAGCAATTATCATCACATATGAGATCTACCATGGTATTATGCTCAAGTATGGTTATATTGTCACAATTACGGGCAGCCTGCAAAAGCTTTGAGGTTATTTCTTTGCCCGTAATATCCTTATGAAAAAGGATTCTGGGTGTAGAGTGTGCCCCCTCACGGGTAAAGACAAAGTCATCACCGTTTTTCTCAAAATCAACCCCGTATCCCACCAAATCATTTATGACCTGTTGCGAAGAACGAATCATTATATCAACGGATTCCTTCCTGTTTTCATAGTGACCTGCACGCATAGTATCCTCAAAATAGCTGTCATAGTCACTTTCGTCTTTAAGCATACATATGCCGCCCTGAGCAAGAAAAGAGTCGCTTTTCTCACATTCTTCTTTAGAAATTATCAAAACACTTTTATCCTTTGGCAGATTTAGTGCACAAAAAAGTCCACTGACTCCCGAACCGATGATTAAAATATCAGCCTTTTTCATAAATACAACTCCGCAGAATTTGTTATACAATGCAGTATCATACACACAATATCTATGCCATTACACCTAATTTTACAGAAGCAACCAGCATACACTTACATTTAAATAAACCGCTTCACTGCTAAGGCAGTGGTTTATTGCCAGCCGCCTTGACAGAAAAATCTATATAAATACCGCAATATCTACAAAAAAGTATACCACATGAATTGACACCTGACAAGACAGAAAAAAATAATTGGGGAAAATGGGCAGTTTCAGCAAAAAAGAGTAAAAAAAACTATCCCTATTGACAGACACAGCATTTAAGTAGTGTTTTGTGGTCGAACACAATATATTGCAAACACATTAGAGATAATTTATTAAATCAAATACTTAATCCCCCACGCCAGGTTACCTCTAAAATTAATACAGAAAATTTTTAAAATATTTTTTGTATTTTATGGTACAGTAAGGTCAAAATTAATTTAAAGATCCCCAAAAAATCCCATAATATGGGGATTTTTTGCATTTTTAAAAAAATTTGAAATAAAA
>CAMWIZ010000215.1 GCA_947174455.1 uncultured Clostridia bacterium
AAAAGGATGTAATGGACTTTAGAGCCGGTAAAGTATGCATGGTAAAGGTCGGCGTCGGTGCTAGCGGCAGTGAGATTGTACGTCAAATAGTAAAATACAGCCCAAAGCAGATCGTTATTGTTGACATTTACGAAAACAATGCCTACGAAATACAGCAGGAGCTTTACATGGATTACGGCAGTGACATAAACCTTGTAACGCTCATTGCCTCCGTTCGTGACTACAATAAAATGAACCTCATATTCAAAACCTACCGTCCTGATATTGTGTTCCATGCGGCTGCTCACAAGCACGTCCCCCTAATGGAAACAGTCCCGGAGGAAGCGGTAAAAAACAATATTTTCGGAACATTTAACGTTGCAACGCTTGCCGAGTATTACTGCGTGGACAAGTTTGTTATGATTTCCACTGATAAGGCAGTAAACCCAACAAACGTAATGGGTGCAACAAAACGTTGCTGCGAGATGATAATTCAGTACATGGCACAAAACTACACAAACACAGATTTTATCACAACACGTTTTGGCAATGTACTTGGCAGCAACGGTTCGGTCATCCCCTTATTTAAAAAGCAGATTGAAACAGGCAAACCTGTTACCGTAACACACCCTGAGATTATCCGTTACTTTATGACCATACCTGAAGCGGTGTCGCTCGTTTTGCAGGCAGGTTCAATGGCACAGGGCGGTGAAATTTTCGTTCTTGATATGGGTGCACCTGTTAAGATAGTAACTCTTGCTGAAAATCTTATACGTTTATACGGCAAGGTTCCATATAAAGATGTTGAAATCAAATTTACAGGGCTTCGCCCGGGTGAAAAGCTTTATGAAGAGCTTTTGATGGACGAAGAAGGATTGAAGTCAACGGACAACAAGAAAATCTTCATCGGCAATCAGATAAAAATTGAACCGGCCGATTTTCTCGGCAGGCTTCAGCAGCTTAAAGAAGCGGCAAATGAAAACAACTCTGAACTTACTTTGGAGCTTTTGGGTAATATTGTACCGACCTTTAATCATAAAATTAACTGATATATCGTAGAAAAATTGAGCCGCCGTTTTGTACGAATTTGATGTGTAAGTAAAAAATATAAATTGGGGCGGCAAAAAATAGTAGGAGGAAATGTTTAATGTGTGGAATTGTCGGATATGTCGGATACAGAGATTGTTCCGATGTACTGGTAAGTGCTTTGACTAAGCTTGAGTACCGTGGTTACGACTCGGCAGGAATAGCGGTTTTTGAAAACGATAAAATTGCAGTAGCAAAGTCAAAGGGAAAGCTTCAGGACTTGAAGGATAAAATGGAAATTGAGGGCAAGCTTCAGGGCTTTGCAGGAATAGGTCATACACGTTGGGCTACACACGGGGAACCGTCGGACATAAACTCTCACCCCCACAGTGGCAAAAGAGTCACCCTTGTGCATAACGGAATCATTGAGAATTATACTGAGCTTAAAGATTTTCTTATTAGCAAAAAAAGAGAATTCCTCAGCGATACAGATACAGAAGTTGTGGCACATCTGCTTGACTACTACTACAATAAGGTACAAGACCCAATCACCGCAATTATAGATACAATGCAGGAACTAAAGGGCAGCTTTGCACTGGGAATAGTTTTTGCGGATTATCCAAATGTTGTGTATGCCGTAAGGCGAGAAAGTCCGCTGATAGTGGGCATAGGCAAGGATGAAAACTTTATAGCGTCGGATGTACCTGCAATTATAAAGTATACAAAGGATTATTATTTGCTTGAGCATGACGAAATTGCAGTGCTGAGCAAAAACGGTGTAGAGGTTTTTGATATCCACAATCAGCCTGTTCAAAAGGAACTTAAAACGGCTGACTGGGACGTTGATGCGGTTGGAAAATGCGGATATCCTCACTACATGATTAAAGAAATCAACGAACAGCCAAACGCTATAAAAAATACAGTTTCCCCAAGAATTAAGGACGGTCTGCCCTGCCTTGAGGAATGTAACATAACAACCGACAGTCTAAAGGATATTAAGCAAATATATGTTGTTGCCTGTGGCTCGGCAATGCACGCAGGAGTTGTTGGACAATATGTAATTGAGGAACTTGCGAGAACCCCCGTTACTGTGGATATTGCAAGTGAGTTCAAGTACAGAAACCCGCTTGTTGGCGAGGGTGATCTTGTTATAATTATTTCACAATCCGGAGAAACCGCCGACAGTCTTGCCGCACTCAGACTTGCCAAGAATAGAGGAGCAAAAACTCTTGCAATTGTAAATGCAATGGGAAGTACAATCGCAAGAGAAGCGGATATGCTCATCTACACCCATGCAGGCCCCGAAATTTCTGTGGCATCTACAAAAGCCTACATGGTGCAGCTTTCGGTAATGTATTTGTTTGCCTTTGAACTTGCTTTGGCAAAAGGCAGAATTGACGAGGAAAAGTGCCGCTACTATACGGCAAAGCTTTTGGAAACCTCCGATATGGTAAAAAACGTCATTGATGCATCAACTGAAATTTCTCAGAAGATCTCTTCAAAGCTAATTACCGCTGACAGCCTGCTCTATATTGGCAGAGGTTTAGATTATGCACTCAGCATGGAGGGCAGCTTGAAGCTTAAAGAAATTTCATATATTCATTCAGAAAGCTATGCGGCGGGTGAGCTGAAGCATGGTACAATTTCCCTTATTACAAAGGATATGCCTGTTATTGCAGTTGCAACACAGTCCGATTTGTATGAGAAAACGGTAAGCAATATAAAGGAAGTTAAGGCAAGGGGTGCAAAGGTCATCATGATTTGCCAAGAAGGCAACGATGTTCCAAAGGACATAGCTAACTATGTTCTGCAAGTACCGAAATTTGAGGAACTGCTCCTTCCTATGCTTGTTTGTGTGCCATTGCAGCTTATTGCATATTACACGGCTGTTCAAAGGGGCAACGATGTTGACCAGCCAAGAAATTTGGCAAAGTCAGTAACTGTTGAGTAAATGCTATGCTGATAAGAACACAATCCCGTGAGGGAATTGCAGAAGTAACACATATTTATCTAAGCGACATGATAGGTGAAAAATCCTACTATATATTTGGCACTTGCACTCCTCAGGGGGCATTTTCAGGCTCAAAGCTTACATTGGGCATTTATCCCAACAAGGAAGCTGCATTAAAAGAACTCGATAAAATCGACAGTTTCTTTTGTGACAATCCTAACGGACTTTACAGGATGACATAACTAATCCCCTCTTGAAGCATTCAAGAGGGGATT
>CAMWIZ010000216.1 GCA_947174455.1 uncultured Clostridia bacterium
CTGTTATAGTACAGAAAGCTCAATTTCTTATAATTGGGCTTTCTTTTTGCGTTAAATTTTCAACAACAAAATATAATAATCTTGGATTCAATTATATAAAATACCGTACCAAAACAAACCCTGTAAAGTTTTGGTACAATCATAGCTTCTTATATTGCATAAAAGACTCTCGGAATATGTAATTCCGAGAGTCTTTCTGTTTTATGTGCTTTGATAAATGGTTTATACCATTTCACTTTATTCCACTTCGAAAAAATTGTGTCAAGGTGAAAATATAATATACTTCTGAAAGTTAAAATATTATAATGCACTTTTAAAACTTTGCAAATAAATTAGTGTTCTTAGCATCTGATGTTTTCTGACTGTTCAGCCAAACAGCAAGCTGAGATTCGTATACCTCAAACGGTGCAGCACCCATGCCTATCAACCACTCGTGATAACTAACTGCGTCAAAATCAGAACCAAGCTCATCTTCAGCTTCATTCCTCATCTCTATCATTTTTATATATCCGATAGTGTATGGTATAAATGAGGCAGGATCAGCAATTACCATATAATAAAATTCTGCAACAAGATTATCCTCATCTTCAAAGTTGTCATCAACCTCGTAGAAGGTTGAGAGATAATCATAGGTATCTTGCATATCCCAACCCTCATAGTTAACGCCAACGTCAACTCGTGATATTACCACATAAGATAGAATGTCATTTATAAACAAAGCACTTTTGGCATCTTCCGACAAATCGAGATAATCCAGCGAGCAGTTACCCACATACTGAGCCCAGCCCTCGGTTGCCCCTATGAAATCAAGATTTTTTCTAATGTTCGGCAGGTTAGAATCTTTACAGCACGCTGTGTGCTGATAAAGATGTCCCGGGAATCCTTCGTGTGCAAGCGTTGTGTACAAAAGTATTTGGTCATCCTTAACTGCTGAACGGTTAACTCTAATATTATTTTCGCTTATATCATCAATTCTGCTTAACACATAATATGCAGTGATATTTTCTGTTTCACTTGACTCCGGCAAATACTGCACGTCATACTGTGTGGTAACCGGCTTTGGAAAATCCTTTTCTACATTCTCAATCAAAAAGTTTAGCATTTCCTCGGCAGTATCCATGCCCATATCATAGTTTTCCGCTTCGTCAAAGCCTTCTTCTGGTGTCAAAAATAAATCCGCCATTATTGAAATCATGTAATTATCGAGGAAAGATGCAAGCTCTTTGGGTGTCATATTGCTGCTTGTGTTGTCCTTTATCAATGCCTCATAATATGACAAGCCTTCATCTCCATACCCGCACAGACCGCCGTCATTCTTCCCCGTTCCCTTGAGTTCGGTAATTTTATCTATAACCTTTTTAAAGGACGGAGTATAATGCTTCTTGATGTAGTCTTCGTTCTGCTGCTTATACTTTTTCTTGTCAGATGAGGATATATCCAGTTTTTCAATTTTCTCGTTAAAGCTTGAAATCAACTGCTCGCCGTCACCGTCCATGTGCTGACGACAAGTATCAATCGCCTTATCTGCTATTTCATCAGACATGAAATAACCCTTTTTTGACTGCTCATCGAGAAAATCACAGCATTGACCCATATACCTCTCAACATCCTTTAAGAAAAGAAGGTAATCATCAACATCATCCTTTTCATAAAAAGTATAGTTTGTAAAGTTATCAGCCAAATTTGCCGCTACACCCTGCATTGGTGAGAAAATATTCTGCATAACCGAGCTGCCCTCATAGGCAAGCTGTGTTTCAAAATAAGCCTCTATTATGTCATATGTAATTTGCTGTTCTGCGGTAAGCTCCTCTTTGTCAAACCCTCTAAGCTCATTCAAACAATCCATAGTCTGGGAAACAGCCTCTTCTTCACTTTCCAAGGTTACTTCACCGATTGTGTAATCGTCCGAATCAAATTCCACACCGTAATCCGAAGCATCGGTTACCAGATAATGTGCGGAAAACGGATCATCCTCCAAAAACAGTTTAAACAAATCGTCACAATACTTGTCAAACTCCTCATTATTAACCTCAGCCGTTTTAATATCTGTGTCCGGCTTACTTGATGCTTCAGACTTATTATCATTTGAGCTGTTGCCGGTGAGAGGTCCTTTTTGAGAAACGCTTGACGTATCACTCGGAGCTTCGGGATCCGACGTCGGAACACAGGCAGCCATTGAAAGTAAAATAGCTGCACACAAAGTTATCGACAACACACTTTTTGTTATGCTACAAAGATTCTTTTTATCCTTTTCTCGTTTAAAAAACATTTTATACACGTTCCTTCCAAAACAATTTATAATTAAATACTGTCAATTACAATATTTACATATCAGCATTATAAATTATGCTTTCCAGAACGGCTCTTTGCCCTCTGTTATATATGATATATCAGATTTGAACTTAACCGAATCAAGAAAAGCGACACCGAACTTCGAGAAGTTAATTTGTCTAAGCTCCTCAGGGATAATCAGTTCGTCCTCCGTAGTATCAATCACAAGAACATATGAAATTGCAAACGGCTGCCACATATATCTTAGGTAAGCAGACCTTGCCCCCTTAATTTTTGTCATGGCATTAGATAAAAGCTCCGTCACCTCGTCAGTATTGGAGGACTGCTCTAAATCGCCGAAACGCAGCTTTCTGCCGTCAACGTCAACCTCTTGTGTACAAAGGTTTTTCTTTTTCCAATAATTCTGTGCTGCAGCAATCCACTGCTTAGGAAAATCCATCTGTCCTCTGCCCGGATTTATGATAAATCCGCTGTACTGCTCTGTAACAACATTACAATGTGACGGAAAATTATCCATAATAACCTGCTGGTTTTGATGAAACGCATCTGCAACCGCAAGTCCATCGGTAAAAATCGGAATCCACTTTGAGCCGTCCTTTTTGACAATAAAGGGTATTGAAACCTTGCTTCCTGCTTTAACAGGACTGCCGTCCTCCAAATTTTCAATGCCACGCACTGGCAAAAACAGGTTTGATCTTTGCATTTCATCAATGCAGGCAAACAGCAACCTCTCACCGGTTGCATTGAAGTACTTATCCCTTGGTGAACAAATGCTTTATATTTAAAGTCAGAAGATAAAAATGAAGCATCACGAAGAATATGCTGTAAATATAAACATCGTGAAGTCAAGTGCTATATTTTACCTGAAAATAAACATTAAGTAATTGTTTTCTCTAACTTGTAACAGT
>CAMWIZ010000217.1 GCA_947174455.1 uncultured Clostridia bacterium
TTCAGTTTCATTCCTTGTCCTCCAACTCACTGAGAATTTTTTTCGTAGAAAAGATGAGAGTATCGTTTACAACTATATACACTCTTTCACCGCTGCCGTTTACTGCATTTATAATGTCACGACGCATATCACCGCCTACGGTAATTTTGTTTTGCTCTATGTCGCAGTATTTAAGCCTTACAGCCATGTCCTTTGAACGTATGCCTGTTGTTGTGTAGCTTGTCACTGTTTCGTTTTTCAGTTTTTCAAAATCAACGTCCCATAGCCACGACACATCGTTACCGTCAGGATCGTTATCGTTAATTCCGATAATGACGTCCTTGGTTCTCTTTTCGTTTATTATATTTCCTATACTTTGGTTAAAGCTTGCAGGATTTTTTGCAAGGTTAAATACAACCTGCTTACCGTTAATCTTGAACTCCTCCATTCTGCCGATTTGACCTTTGTACTTTTTCAGTCCTTTGGCTATGCTGTCGCCAGGAATTCCACTGCTGTCACAAAATGCGTAAGCGGCAAGTGCATTGTATATGTTGTAAACTCCTTTACAGGGCAAATCAACATGGCTGCCGCAAACATCAAAAGAAACATAATCGTCACAAACAATATTCTTTCCGTCGTACTGCGGTGTCGGTCGTGCGAAGCCGCAGTTGTCACATCGGTATTTTCCAAGCTGACCGTACTGATAGTATTCATAGCTAAGCTCGTGACCGCAGGCTCTGCAATATCTTCCTTCTCTCGTTTCATTGAGGTTGAGTCCGAGATTTTCTGTTATACCGTAGTATTTTGCATTTTTGTAATTAACACCTAAAGATGCTGTCAGAGGATCGTCGCCATTTAAAATAAGCGTTGCGTTCTTAGCTTTGTCAAGTGCCATTTGTATGTATTTTACTGTAGTGTCAATCTCTCCGTAGCGATCCATCTGATCTCTGAAGAGATTTGTAATAACAATTTTGGAAGGCGTCAGGTACTTCAGGATAATTCTTGCGTATGCCTCGTCCATTTCAAGACACGCATAGTCTGCTTTTACCTTGCCTGACAAAGTACTGTAGGAAATGAACGCAGACACAACACCCGACAGCATATTTGAACCGACCTTATTGCATACAACTGTATACCCCTGCTCGGTAAGTACCGTGTAGATCATATTGTTTGTGGTGGTTTTTCCGTTAGTACCCCAAACCGCTATTATGTCCTTTTCTATATCCTGTGAGAGTCTTGTAAGGATATCGGGGCAAATTTTAAGTGCAATGCTTCCGGGCATGGAGCTTCCGTTTTTTCCAAGAAGCCTCGCCGCAGATGCCGCAAGCTTTGCCGCCCAAATTGCTAAAATCTTACGCATTCTCTAACCTCCGAATTTTGTATAAAGTGGTTATGATAATTCTACCGATATATCATAACATTATAAAGTGCTTTTGTCAAAACAAATCAGTCATATTTTGATTGACACAGCCACATGACAGTAGTATTATTTTAAATAAACCATCAAAAATATCAGGGCAATACCGTAGATTAAGGCTATGATATAGAATTACGCCATATTAAACTGGAAAACTGTCTTTATTGTCAGCAATGGCAATGCAATATTGACCTAAAAACATTGAGGACGTTGATATATGAAATATTGTGCAAAATGCAAAAAGCTTAATTTTACCGATGATGAGAAATGCACTTGTGGAAAGAAGTTAAAGGATAACCCAAGCAATGATGTTCCTATTGCCCTGACAACCGTTTTCACTACTGAAAAGGACAGAATAAAGGCTTTGCTTGACGATAATGGGATTCCTAATTCCGTACAGATTTCCTCTGAGCAAACCGCCCCAACATCTGTACCGGGGTTTGAAACTGCTGCTTACACAATCAGTGTACCGCTTGGATTTTACAAAAGGGCGGTTGATTTGCTTGTGGGAACATCTGATATTAAGTCACCGGAAAATTATGACGACTTGCCCGAAAGTGAGGAGCAGTGGGAGGAGATGTCACTGAAAAAACGTGCATTTGTAAAGTTTTTTTCGGCAATAGCATTTTTGGTATTGGTGTGGCTGTGTGTTGCAGGCGTTGATTTTGTTGTAGATATAATTGACAAATTATTTACATGATGGAGGAGTTTACATGACGAATAATAGCTTTGTTACCGCCGTTATAGTTGCTGCAGGCTCATCCTCAAGAATGAAGTCGCAGACAAGCAAGCAGCTTATGCACCTATTGTCAAAGCCTGTGTTGGTACATACTGTAACAGCATTTGCTAAATCAAATTCGGTTGACGAGATTATAATTGTCTGCCCAAGCGACAATATAGAAAAATTCAAGTCGGTTTTGTCAATGCTTGAACTAAATATTCCCATAAAATTCACAGCAGGTGGAGCACAACGTCAGCAGTCGGTTGCAAACGGCGTTGCACTTGCTGACGAGCGTTGTACTTTGCTTGCGATTCATGACGGTGCAAGACCTCTTATATTTGCAAGCGATATAGACAAGATAATAGCTGACGGAAAAATTTTTGGTGCAGCGTCGTTGGGAGTTCCCGTAAAGGACACCATAAAGCTTGTGTCGAGTGAGTCAACAGTTGAATCCACTCCTCAAAGGGATAAGCTTTGGATAATTCAAACACCGCAGGTTTTTGACAAGAACTTATATAAAAAAGCTTTACAAAAATCTATTGAGGAAAATAAGAGCTTTACAGATGACTGTCAACTTGTGGAAAATATAGGTGCAAAGGTTCACATAACACTCGGAGATTACTCAAATATAAAAATAACCACACCGGAGGATATTGCCATTGCTGAAGCATTGCTGAAATTGAGGGGGAACTACAATGAGAATAGGACACGGCTATGATGTACATAGACTGGTACCGGGAAGAAGGTTAATACTGGGCGGTGTGGATATTCCGCATACTGAGGGGCTTTTGGGACATTCAGACGCAGATGTGCTTGTACACGCAATAATGGACTCACTGCTCGGTGCGGCGGCACTTGGGGATATAGGCGGACTTTTTCCCGATACAGACCCTGCTTACAAGGATGCTGACAGCCTTATGCTTTTAAAAGAAGTTTGTGCCGTTATCGGTAAAAAAGGCTATAAAATAGGCAATATAGATGCTACAGTAATAGCTCAAAAACCAAAGCTTAAGCCTTACATTGCTTCTATGAGGGAAAATATAGCAGAGGTCTGCAA
>CAMWIZ010000218.1 GCA_947174455.1 uncultured Clostridia bacterium
ATTTAATTCTCGGCGATTTTCAGATGACAAAAAAACATAATTATGTAAGATTTGCCATACATTATGTATATATAAACATATTGGTTATAGGCTTTGGTTGTTTAGTTGGTTGGTTCGACTACAGAAAACCTATTCACATGATAGTAATCGCTGCAATTATTTTGTTAATTTATTTAATAAATTGTGTGGCAACATACATAAGGGCAGTGACTATTTCAAAAAAAATAAATGAGAAACTGTCGGATATAAACGGCGAGCATATGCAGTAAAGATAACAAAGACCGCACTGTACAACAAACCATACAGTGCGGTCTCACTATAACTTATTTATGGCACATTGAGGAGGATGGGCAGTTTTCACAGCCACACCCACAGGAGGATTTACCTTTTTTACGATCCTTAACCATTTTCGTTACAATAAGTGCCACTATCACAGCCAAAACCAAGCCGATTATTATAGTAGAAAGATTTTCCATAAGAAAAGCAGACACAGTATTACCTCCTTCTTTTGATTGCTTATGTACGTACACAATCCCTGTCCGTCAATGCAGGTTATATTCCTATATTGACGAAACTTACAGAACTGAATTATTGAAGCCGACTCATAGAAAAAATGATTTAATATACTGTTTAGGCCTCTTTCTTTGGCTTAAGAGTCTTTACTTCAAGTCTTACTGATTCTGTATAAGGTCTTACAAGCATAAACACTGTAAATGCAATGATTAAAACAGAAATTATCAGTGCAAACACGTTCATATTACCTGTAAATGCAGAACCAATCTGATATATAACAAATGATGTTGCATAAGCAAACAGAGTCTGGTATCCAATAGCAAACCAAGTCCACTTTGCACTGTTCATTTCACGTCTGATTGCACCGATTGCAGCAAAACAAGGAGCACACAGCAGATTGAATATCAAGAACGAGAAACCTGCCAGCGGTGTAAGTCCACCGAAATCAAGAACGCCGAATACACCTACAACCTCTTCCTTTGCAACAAGTCCCATAATTGTGGCAACCGTAGCCTTTGCATCACCAAAGCCAAGAGGAACAAAAATCCATTTAACTGCGTTACCCATCATGCCAAGAATGGAATTCTCAAGCTCCATATCCGGATCAAAAGCAAACGAACCGCTAACTACACCACATACAGAAGCAGCCCAAACAAATATTGAAGAAAGAAGAATTATGGTGCCCGCCTTTTTAATGAATGACCAACCACGCTCCCACATTGAACGGAGTATGTTGCCAACTGTTGGAAGATGGTACGCCGGAAGCTCCATTACAAACGGTGCAGGATCACCTGAGAACATCTTAGTTTTCTTTAGGATAATACCCGACAAAATAATCGCCGCAATACCGATAAAGTATGCAGTCGGAGCTATCCAGGCAGCACCTCCGAAAAGAGCGGATGCAATAAGTGCAATAATAGGAAGCTTAGCACCACATGGAATAAACGTTGTCGTCATAATAGTCATACGGCGGTCTCTTTCATTTTCAATGGTTCTCGATGCCATAATTCCCGGTACACCGCAGCCCGAACCTATAAGCATAGGAATAAATGATTTACCTGAAAGACCAAATTTACGAAAAATCCTGTCCAGTACAAAAGCTATACGAGCCATATAACCGCAGCTTTCGAGGAATGCAAGGAAAATAAACAGGACAAGCATCTGCGGAACAAAGCCGAGAACCGCACCTACACCGCCGATAATTCCGTCAAGAATAAGACCCTTTAACCATTCCGCACAGTTGACAGCATCAAGTCCGCCTTCTGCGAGTGCAGGGATACCGGGAACCCACACACCGTACTCGGAAGTATCGGGAGCCTCCTCCAATGCTGCGTCTACAGCTTCAGAAATATCATAACCTGCATCCGTCAGTGACTCACCAAAAGTACCGTATGCCTCCTCAAAAGAACCGAAGTCCTTTTCTGAAATTGAACTTAAGATATCCTCAGCACCGATAACTTCTGCATTAACGGCATTTTGTACAATATCTACTACATCTTTTGTCCAGACATTTTCAATGGCATAATCTGTTGCAGCAGTATCATATGCACTTGAACCGATACCAAACAAATGCCAACCGTCACCGAACAAGCCGTCATTCGTCCAGTCGGTTGCAACCGTACCGACTGTTGTAACCGACACGTAGTATACAACAAACATTATAACCGCAAAAATTGGCAAAGCCAAAAAACGGTTTGTGACAATCTTATCTATCTTGTCTGAGGTTGTCGCTTGCTTAGCATTTTTCTTTTTGTAGCAACCCTTGATGACAGATGCTATGTATACATACCTTTCGTTTGTAATAATGCTTTCTGCATCATCGTCAAGCTCGTTTTCCGCAGCTTGTATATCCTGCTCTATATGCTGCAAAACTTTTTTGTCAATATTAAGCTGTTCTATTACCTTATCATCACGTTCAAAAAGCTTAATTGCGTACCAACGCTGCTGCTCATCGGGCATATCATGCAAAACTCTCTCCTCTATATGAGCGAGTGCGTGTTCAACAACACCAGAAAAAGTATGCTGAGGAATAGTCTTTGTTTCCTTTGCAGCCTTAATAGCCTCCTCGGCTGCATCCAAAATGCCCGTACTTTTCAGTGCGGAGATTTTTACAACCTTACAGCCGAGCTTTCGTGAAAGTTCGGCGATGTTAATCTTATCGCCGTTTTTTTCAACAATATCCATCATGTTAATAGCGATTACAACAGGTATGCCAAGTTCAGTAAGCTGCGTTGTCAAATAGAGATTTCTCTCCAAATTAGTTCCGTCAATTATGTTAAGAATAACGTCAGGACGCTCATTTATGAGATAATTCCTCGCAACAACCTCTTCCAGGGTGTATGGCGATAATGAGTAAATACCCGGAAGGTCAGTGACGAAAACATCATCATGCTTCTTAAGCTTACCCTCTTTTTTCTCAACAGTAACACCCGGCCAGTTACCCACAAACTGGTTGGAGCCTGTCAATGCATTGAACAAAGTAGTCTTACCGCAGTTTGGATTACCGGCAAGAGCAATTCTAATATCCATGTTCACTTTCCCCCATTTGTTATACTAAAAGTTCTATTACTACGCTCTGCAAAATTTAATTTTGCAAGCAACATTTCCTCATTTTTGAATATTAGGTTAAAC
>CAMWIZ010000219.1 GCA_947174455.1 uncultured Clostridia bacterium
AGCGAGGTAACGGACTGCGAGGCAAAGACCATACACCGCTTGCTTGAAGTTGAGTGGACATCAGGAGATAAGCCCGTTTTCAAGCGTAATGAGCAGAACACACTCAGTTGTGACGCACTGATACTCGACGAAGCGTCTATGATAGACTCGCTTTTGCTTGACAGTGTGATGCGTGCATTTCCCTTAGGCTGCCGACTTATTTTGGTGGGTGACAGCGACCAGCTTCCAAGTGTGGGTGCAGGCAATGTTTTGGGTGACCTGATAGCGTCGGGAATTTTGCCTACTGTAACTCTTAACGAAATTTTCCGTCAGTCAATGAAAAGCTTGATAGTTACGAATGCACACCGCATAAACAAGGGTGAAATGCCCGTTATAGACGTTAAAAACAACGATTTCTTTTTTCTTAAATGTCAGAACCCATCTGTAATGTCTGACACTATTTTGGAACTTTGCAAAACAAGACTTCCACGAACCTATGGGTACTCACCGACAGATGACATACAGGTACTTTCTCCGTCCAGGAAAGGTGATTTGGGTACGGTAGAGCTTAATAAAGCTCTGCAAAATGCACTTAATCCAGAATCTCCAGAAAAAAAGGAGATAATGATAAACTCTCGCCTTATGCGTGAGGGTGACAAGGTAATGCAGTATAAAAACAATTACAATATACTTTGGACTAAAGAGGACGGGTCAACAGGTGAAGGCGTTTTTAATGGGGATATAGGAAAGCTTATTGAAATAAGCAAGTCAAATCAGCGTGTTAAAATCAAGTATGACGATAAAGTAGCAAGCTATACGTTTGATGATATGATTGACGTGGATTTAGCATACTGCTCTACTGTTCACAAAAGTCAGGGTAACGAATTTGAGGTGGTAATTATACCTATGTACAACAGTCCCCCTCAGCTTTTGTACAGAAATTTGCTGTACACCGCTGCGACCCGTGCAAAAAAATTGCTTATTCTTGTTGGCAGAGTTGACATAATGGAGCGTATGGTAAGCAACAACAGAAGAACTCTAAGATATTCGGGTTTAAAGGAATTTTTGCTCAGAGGAGCAGGTACAAATGACAGCAATGAAGGTACTGCCGTGGAGGAAAATATCGCTGTATCTTCAGACGGTGAACCTTAATGCTGTCGCAGATTTTGTTTCCTGTGCGTTGTCCGTACTGCTCAAAAGTAATAGACAGCAGTCAGCCAAGCTGCAGGGATTGCAGAGAGCTTGCCCGTCCCATAAATTACCGAAAAGTGCTTGAAAGCGGTTATATGTGCGTGTCTGCTTTCCAACATGAAGATGTGTGGCGACATTCTGTATTGCAGTATAAATTCTACGGCTGCCGTCAGTTTTACATACCGTTTGCTAAAACTATGGCGGAACTTATAAAAAACGAGTTGACTGACTTTTCCTCTTACTCTGTAACATCCGTTCCTATGCACAGAAAAAGAAAAAGTGAAAGAGGCTTCGACCAAGTGGAGCTGCTCGGTAAGGAAACGGCACGTTTGCTTAAAATCAAA
Organism: uncultured Clostridia bacterium; assembly: GCA_947174455.1. Classification (GTDB taxonomy): domain Bacteria; phylum Bacillota; class Clostridia; order Oscillospirales; family Acutalibacteraceae; genus RUG592. The sequence goes on from CAMWIZ010000219.1 coordinate 1,515, forward strand.
TATAAACAGTGCCTAAAACAGACAGTCCTCAGCAATCATGAACAGCACAGTCTTACACGCAGTGAAAGAATTGACAACGTAAAAGGTTTGTATAGATGTGCAAAGCCAAAGTATGTATGCGGCAGGAAAATAATTTTATTTGATGATATAACCACAACAGGTTCAACCTTAACGGAATGTTCAGCAATACTACGTAAATGCGGTGCGGAAGATGTGTTGTGTGTTACACTTACTGTAAGCTAACGAAGCAGCGTTGGTGCAGTATATTTCCCAATGGATTGTATAATATTTGCTGAGATAATACGAATGCACAAAACGTACACTGTAAATTGACAGTATGATGCTTGTCTCGTAATGTTTTTCAGTATGTTGACATTTAAACTTACGCTATACTATAATTAAGGAAGCACTGATTTAAATATGGTGCTTAGGCTGAGTACTAGGCCGTCAGGCGGTATTTATTCGGTGGTTCCTTAAGAGTAAAGAAATTAACCCTATGGTAAAGGAGATAAAAAATATGAGTGTGGATATCGCTATAGATTTGGGTACTTCAAACACAAGAATTTATGTTGCAGGCAAGGGAATGGTGCTTGATGAACCCTCTGTTGTTACTATAAATCTTGACACAGACGATGTAATTGCAGTCGGTAACGAAGCGTATAACATGATGGGCAGAACCTCTCAGCGGCTGAGCTCATGCGAACCGCTAAAGGGAGGAGTCATTTCTGACATTTACTTGGTTGAAAAAATGATTAAAATTCAACTTGGTAAGGCGAATGTAAGCAGAATTGTAAAACCAAGAGTAGTTGCGTGCATTCCCGGTGAAATTACAGATGTTGAAAAACGTGCTGTAGTTAATTCAATATATTCACTCGGTGTTAGAAGTGTAAGCCTGATTGAGTCGTCTAAGGCGGCTGCCATGGGTGCGGGACTTGATATCAGCAGTCCTCACGGCAGACTTGTAATTGATATTGGAGGAGGAACAACCGATATTGCCGTTATTTCGTTGGGAGATATTTCCGCCTCACGCTCAATGAAGACAGCAGGCGTAGATTTTGACGAGGAAATAATTAAGTATGTGCGTAGAAAGTACAATTTGATTATAGGAAAGGTAACAGCACAGGCGGCAAAGATTGAAATAGGAGCAGTGGTTAAGCCGGAGGTTGATAAGACCTGCATAGTTAAAGGCAGAAACACCGTTACGGGTTTGCCTCATGCTGTTGAAATCAGAAGCAGTGAAATTTTTGAACCGCTCCAGGACATTGCAATATCCATTGCTCAGCAGGTGCAGGACGTTTTGGAAGAGGCTCCGCCTGAGCTTATAGGTGATATTTATAAGGACGGAATCATATTAACGGGAGGAAGCTCTCAGATTTTCGGTTTTGACCAACTGTTGAAAAATCATGTAAAGCTTGATGTTCATATTGCGGAAAATCCGTCAAGCTGTGTTATCAACGGATGCGGATTTGCGTTGAAGTATATAGGACAGCAAGAAGTTGATGAAAACGGAGCGGTTAATCCGCTTAGTATGCCGTATTGATATCTCATATTCCGTGTTAATATTACCTGTTTTTTCAAAAAAGATATTGATAAATAATGAAATAAATGATAAAATTATCTGTGTATTAG
>CAMWIZ010000220.1 GCA_947174455.1 uncultured Clostridia bacterium
GCGCACGCAGCTACATTTCGACTCATTCCAGACCCTTTACTTTACCGTCTTAGTCTCCTATCTATCTGATAGGATTGTTAAGGAATTTAAAGTTAATTCCTTCCTCCTTAGCGTGGTGGATTTCCTCCAAACGTGCCGGCATCTCTGCCTCGCTTCTTCTGTAAACAATGTAAACGTTCTCAGCACCCAAACGCTTAGCACTTCTTGCACCGTCCATGGCAACATTTCCGCCGCCGACTACGGCAACGTTTTTCGGACGAATTACAGGGGTATCATACTCATCCTTGTAAGCCTTCATGAGGTTAATTCTTGTAAGGAACTCATTAGCAGAATAAACACCGATAAGACCTTCGCCCTCCATGCCCATGAAGCTCGGCAAACCTGCACCTGTACCAACAAAAACAGCCTCAAAGCCGTTCTCGAAAAGCTCATCTACAGACATAACCTTACCCATGACCATGTTGGTTTCAATCTTTACGCCGAGTTCTTTAAGTCCGTTAATTTCCTTCTGGACAATAGCTTTCGGAAGTCTGAATTCCGGAATACCGTACATAAGAACGCCGCCTGCTGTGTGAAAAGCTTCGTAAATTGTAACATCGTAGCCCTTCTTTGCAAGTGAACCTGCACAGGTAAGACCCGCAGGACCTGCACCGATAACCGCAACCTTGTGACCGTTCGGCTCAGGGATTTCCAGTGCTGCCGTAGAATTTTTCATGTGATAATCGGCAACAAAACGCTCAAGTCTGCCGATTCCGACGCTTTCGGTTTTAATACCCCTTACACATTTTGACTCACACTGTGACTCCTGCGGACATACACGACCGCATACAGCAGGAAGTGAGCTTGCCATTGTGATTACCTTGTAAGCCTCTTCAAACTCACCCTTTGCAACATGAGCAATAAAATCAGGAATAGGCACATTTACAGGGCAGCCGTTTACACACGGCTTATTTTTACAGTTAAGACATCTTGTAGCTTCATTAACAGCCATTTCTTCTGTATAGCCAAGAGCAACCTCTTCAAAGTTTTTATTTCTTACATTAGGCTCCTGCTCCGGCATAGCTGTTTTAGTTGGACACATATTAGGCATCTTACTTCACCTCCACATTATTGATAAGTCTGCAGCCTTTTTCCCTTGCGTGCTGTTCAAGGTCACGATATGTTACGTTACGCTTCATCAGCTCTTCAAAGTCAACCTCGTGACCGTCAAAGTCAGGACCGTCTACACAGGCAAACTTTGTCTTTCCGCCAACTGTCAAACGACAGCCGCCGCACATTCCTGTGCCGTCAATCATAATCGGGTTCATACTTACAATAGTCTTAATACCGTAATTTTTTGTAAGATTGCTGACTGCTCTCATCATAGGAACAGGTCCTATTGCAATTACAAGGTCGTAGTTAACACCGTTTTCAATATTCTGCTTCAAAGCATCTGTTACGAAACCCTTGTTTCCGTTTGAGCCGTCATCAGTCATCATGTAGAGATTGTCGCTTGCCGCCTTCATCTCGTCCTCAAGAATAATAAGCTCCGTGTTTCTAAAGCCTGCGATAACATCAACAGACGTACCCATTTCATGCAGAGCCTTAGCCTGCGGATATGCGATTGCACAGCCTGCACCGCCACCGATAACTGCAACTTTTTTGTAGCCGTCAAGCTCACTTGCAACACCGAGAGGTCCAACAAAGTCAAGTATGAAATCGCCCTCGTTAAGAGTGTCAAGCAGCATAGTGCTTGCACCGACCTTCTGGTAAATTATGGTAACAGAGCCTGCCTCTGCATCATAATCGGCAATAGTGAGAGGAACTCTCTCACCGAACTCATCAACTCTAAAAATGATAAACTGTCCCGGCTTAGCCTTTTTAGCTATCATGGGAGCCTCGACTACCATTTTTGTCATTGAAGGATTCAGTGCAACCTTTTGTAAAATCTTGTACATATTAAAACCCTTTCCATGTATATTTTATAAATCTATCTTTATCACTTAAAATTATTTGGAGGAACATTATTCAAGTTAATTCTTGCAAGACTGCCAAACACAAATCGGCGGACATTTCCTCCAATTTAACCGCTTTCAAAAGTATTATAATACAATCTGTCGATATTTGCAATGCAAATATGCGTATTACCATGATTTTATTTGGTTAAGGCCGTTGTCCTTAACCATGTTATTTATCAAGGACTTTATCCTTGACCTTTCAAAGGCTCTGCCTTTAGAATCCGTAAGCATTTTTTAAAAAGCTTGACCAAAACCTTACAAATCTTTTACAACCAAAGTTTCAACTTATCGCACGTAACACATGGACTTGTGTTTTGTCATAACGTTGAAATCCACAGATAAAAACTTAGCAGGAATTTTGCATAGCTTTGACAACATCTGCCCTGAGATTTATATGTATATCAGTCGTTCCTTATAACCAGGCTGTAGCTTCCTATTTCTTTATATCTCTTTTCTACCAGTTCTCGACTGTATTTCACCGTGGCATAGCCTGCCAACGGGTCGTTAAAATAGTAGTAATTCTTATCGTAACCCACCATTACAAGACAATGCTCATTTGCAAGCCAAGTGTACTTTTCCTTAGTAATTTTGCCGTTTTGGTCAACCAAATACCAAGAATCTGTTTCGGGTGCATCTCCCATACCGATGGTTGCCCACACCAAAACAGGAAAACCCAGCGTAAGATAGGTTTCTGCAACAAAGTCGAGCCTTAGCGAGCTTGTATCATCAACACGAACACCGTCAAGTTCCATTGAGGTTATCATATCCGCAATAACCTGGGGATAGCAGCCGAATCCGCTGTTAGTTTTCGGACTGCCTATAAAAGCCTGATTAGGACTCAGACCGTACAGTCTGCCCTTTTTGTCCACACTTAAATCACTTCTGTTAAGATGTTTCAAAATATCATCATATGAAACCTTAACACCATAATATTCAAGTGCCATTCTTGCACTGACAAGCTCGCAGCCCGTTGGCATATCGTATATTTGACAGTAATACGGAACTTTCAACTGCACCTTTTCAGGTGGCATTTTTGTCGCAGGTTTCGAGGAGATTTCTGCCTTGCTTTCGGTACTTTGGGAGGATGTTGCGGCTTTACTCTCAGTTACCTTTGAGGAGGTTTC
>CAMWIZ010000221.1 GCA_947174455.1 uncultured Clostridia bacterium
ATATAGAATTCAAACTGTTTTGCCTTGATATCAGACTGTACAATGATTTTCAGGTCGTGCATGATTTCAGGAAGACTTGTTTCCTCCTCGTTAATTCTGACTTTCCCGCTTTCAATCCGGCTCATATCCAACACATCATTAATTAGGCTCAGCAGATGCTTGCTGGATGTCATAATCTTATCCAAATAATTCCGTATGGTTTCCATGTTGTCAATATGAGTTGCAGCCAACGAGGTAAATCCGATTATCGCATTCATCGGCGTGCGGATATCGTGGGACATATTGTTCAGAAAAGCGGTCTTTGCACGGTTGGCATGCTGAGCCTGTGCCAGTGCTTCCTCCAGTGTCTGCTTCTGCTCCTGTTCTTTACGCACAATTTCATCAATATTACGAAATCCGGCGAGAACCGTAAAGCCCTTCTGCGAATTCTTTTCCTTCACCTTAACATAGGTAAATTGATAATTATGTATCGTTCCATCAACCAATACACGATAGCTTCCCGTATATTCTCTATCGGAATCAAGCTTTTCGGTCACTTTTCCAATAGACAGTGCCTCTGAAATCTCCTGCTGGTCCTCCGAATAAACACGCTCCTTGACATACTGCTGTACAAGTGGTGTATACGAGAATGTCTCCAGGCAATCTTCTTGCAGCCCGGAAGTCACATAACCTTCCAGCTTTACGATTTTAGCCGTATCCTCCCTGGTATTCACTGCATAAACATTGAGATAATCGCGGCTCAATGCATCCACAATGGCAAGCTGATCCTCCAGCTTCTTATTTGCCTCCTCAGATGAATGCAGAAGTTTTTCCTTCCATCTTGCTTGAAGTATAAGTGTCAGAATAACAACCAAAACCAGAACAATACCCAGAACCAACATAACCATTATATGCGGATTAGTCTGTATGTACTGTGCAAAAGTCAGATCCTGCGGTGTATAGGAGGTATACTGTGCGATCAACTGGCTGAGTGCATCCCCCGACATTTGCTTCAGACATTTGTTGAGTATCGTCATAAGCTCATGATCACAATCCTCTCTGACATACATATGGAATGTAAATCCAACGCCATTCACGACACTGTATTGCAGGGAATTTGTAAAATCATTATTCACAAATATCTGTGCTGTGTAGGTATATACATAAGCGGCATCTGCTTCTCCATTCAGGACAGCATTAAGTGCTTCATCCCTTGTGTCATAGTACAGTACCTTTGCATCGCCGATAATCTCCTTCTCCAGCGGCTCCTCTCCTTGAGCGTTCACAACTGCGATCGTCTTAATCTTGCCTGTAAATTTAATTTTTGTCACCTTCGCCACACCAACCGTCATGTAGGCATCAGTATCAAAGCCGTGGTATAAATTATTCTCCGTCGCCAGACTGGATGTCCGTTTGTCTATCACAATATCCACACCATTGGTATTCGCAGTATTGTAATAATCCTCCCTGTTTTCGGGTACAACAATTTCATAGGGCAAACCGCACAACTCCATAACCTTTGCGAAATAATCCGGCATAATCCCCTTTAACTCCCCGTTCTCAACATAAGAATACGGGGCTCTGTCTCCTATCGACGTTACTGTAATTTTTTTATTCCCTTCAAGAACATCCTGTATATATGCTTTCTCTCGTTCAGTAAATGTAAGCTCTGAAGAGTAGACTGATCCATAGTATTTGAAAAACAGCGAATTTTCCCAATCCCCTTCATTGGTATCTATCTGCTCAATGGCATAATTGACTTCCTTCAGCAGTTCTTTATCTTCTTTTCGCACAATCACATAAAAATTCTCTGTCTGCAGCGTATCCAGCGTTCTTTCATTTTCCACCTTTCTAAGATTGCTGGAGAGGATTGCATCAATACTGCCGTTCATCAAAGCCTCCTTAAGCTGCTGTGAATCTTCATACACCTTCGTGCTATAAGAAAAATGTTTTTCTTCGGCAAACTCCGCCAGTCCGTCATTCTGGCTGCTTCCTGTAAGCAGTCCGATACACATCCCATCGTAGGTCTCGTAATCCCCGCTGTGATATTTCGTGTTATCTGCTGACACGGAAATAATCGTGCTGTTGCGTCCAATCGGATACGAAAAAGCAAATTTGGCTTCACGTTCCGGAGTTTTCCTCGCAGACGTAACCAAGTCAATCTCACCATTTTCTAACATGGCAAGCATATCATTCCACGATTTGTCATATCCGACATAATCAAAATTCAGATGTGAGTATTGTGAAATCATCTGCAAAACCTCAATGCCGTATCCGGTCAACTTTCCCTCCTCATCCTTTGTATGATAACCATCAAAACAAAAAATGCCTGCCTTTACTCTCTGATTAACCTCTTCACCTAACATGCTTACATTAGATGCATTTGCCGGTATAATATCACACAAAATAAGAAAAAGACATAATAATGCCGCAATCCATCTTTTTATATGTATTTTATCTAAGACGCACAAAATTATCGCTCCCTTTATATAAATACTTTCATATCATCCAGTCTTATTATAACACGTATACTGACGTGGTCAAGAATTTTTGTAACACTTATGGCTAAAAAATAGCATTTTAATATGAAATTGCACCATATAGTTTACGACGCTATCCGTGCCTGATAAGGTGTACGGTATCCATTAAAACTATGAGGGCGGACATGGTTATAGTTGACATACGCAAAGTCCTCCACGGTCTGATAGAGTGCTCCCTCTGTCTGAAAAGTACGGAATCAGTCGGCAGGCATACTGTAAGTGACTTGATAAAGTTTTAAAAAAGATTAAAGCCAATATCGAAGAAACGGTTACAGAATATTAACATAACTATGTTAATAATATCTTACTATCAGTCAATATACTTGACATATTGGATTTTTTGAGTTAAAATAGGGAAAAAGTTAAAAATTTACAAAAAAATAAGCCCCATAGGCTACTAAGTGTTACCAGCACCCAGTAGCCGTACGCCGTAAGAGTACACAACTACTCGTCACGACTTATGAAGCTAATTCTGCACTTGATTATAAGTGCGTTTAGATGATTTTGTCAAGCCTGTACTTGTAGAATATTCTGCGGTGCAGGCTTGATTTTTTTAATAAAACTGAATAACCTCGTAAGAGAAAGCATACAAAGTACC
>CAMWIZ010000222.1 GCA_947174455.1 uncultured Clostridia bacterium
AATGGTGAGGAATTCTCCAAGGTCGATTGAATACATTAGTGTTAACACATTATACCTTTCTCTTTTATTTTTGAGTGCAGGCATTAAAGCAGCCTGCGGTTAGGGGCCTTGCCCTTCTTGGTAGCAGGTGCAGGGTCCTTAACATTAAAGGCGGTGAAATATACATGGACAGGGGACAAAGTGATTATTTGTCATATTTGCAGGGCAATAAGGATGCCTTTTCCGGTGTTCTTGATGCTTACAGAGATAATTTAATTTTCTTTATAAATCGTTATGTAAAAAACGAAAATATTGCGGAGGAAATTGCGGCAGACTGCTTTGTGGAGTTAATTGTCAGACCAAAACGCTATAATCCTGAGCTTCCCTTAAAAAACTACCTGTTTACTATTGCTCATCACAAAGCCGTAAATTACATACGCCGCAGCAAGTTAATTTCATTTATTCCTATTTCGGATAAAGTGGAAAAAAGTTCCGAATACTCTGAATTTGAGGACGAGATACTGAAAAATGAGGAAGTTAAAACAATACACAAGGCACTGTTCAACCTAAAAGATGACTACCGAACTGTTTTGCACCTCATTTACTTTGAAAAAATGTCCTACAAAGAAGCCGCAAACGTTATGAAAAAAACAGTCAAGCAAATTGACAACCTAACTTCCCGTGCAAAAACAGCACTGAGAAAAACTCTTGAAAAGGAGGGATTCAGCCATGCGAAGTAAAGATGAATTTGAGAACTATGTTTATTCTAAAAGTGAACATAAGCGTAAGATTATCGGTTGGCAGAACTCTGCAAAAACCTCTGCTGCGGCAGCAGCTCTTCTTTTAGTTGTGCTTTCAGCAAATAGGCTTGCAAGCACACTTGAATCTCCCCTAACGGAAGCCGTATATGATAACAGCTATAATACAGTTAGCGTGGTATCATCGAAGGATAACGAACAAATAGAAAATAGTATAGATGCCAACATAGATAATAGCGTTTTCGAAAATAATGACGATGCCAACATAGATAATAGCGTTTCCGAAAATAATGGCGATGCCAACATAGATAATGATGAAGTCAGTATTCCCCAGAACGGTTATTATGATAACACAAAGGATAAGTCTGTTGCATCTGATAAAATGGAAAGTTTTATACCCGACGGCTCAATTATTACCTTTGCAAATGCACTGTCAGACAGTTCTGTGGATTATCAGCTTCCGGATTGTCTGATTATTCGTGCTCCGCTTGGATCATGCGTAATTGAATACAATACAGACACAATTTCCAAATTTTGCGTTGAAACTCTTAACCTGCCTTTTGAAAACTCTGATCCTACAAAAACCGCAGACAAAGATTATTCTCAGTTCCCAGAATACACCGTTACATTAGAAGACCAACTCTTAGGTTACACCTTTTTATTAGAATATAATTTATCCGATTATACTTCTATCGAAATTAAAGACGGCAGTGTTAATATCAGTTACAGCGAAATATCTGTTGACAGTGAGGGAAACCGCATAGTAACAGACGTTGCACAAAAACGTACCGTAACTGATGAATATATACATTTGCTTTTCGAGATTTGCAACACACATGCCCTGTTTGACGAGCTTGGTTAAGACATAACAGCACAAACCATATAAATTTTACATTACCTATATTCTTTTAGACTTTTGAAAACACAAACACTACAACTAAAAAAAGGAGCTTTTACAATGAAAAAAGAACTTGCAATTATTGCTTGCTCATTAGTTACTGCAATTTCCGCTGTAAGCCTTTCAGCCTGCGGAACATCACCGTCAAAACCCGTCAGTGATGATTATGTCGGCACTTACAGTGCAGTTAATGAAACACCTGAAATTCCCTCAAAGGAGTCACCAAGCTCACCTACTGTTTCCACCACAAACAGCGTATCGGATAAAAATGTGGCTGAGCGTATAAACTCATTTTCAACAGTTATGCTGAGAGAAGCCTACGAAAATTCTGACGATGGCAACGTACTTATATCCCCCATGTCACTGTACACTGCCTTGGCACTGACCGCTAACGGTGCAGATAACCGTACAGCAAAGGAAATGATAGACGTCCTAAGCGGCTACTATAATTATGACAACGGTATAGTTTGCTACGCTGAGTATGCTCCCCTAACCTGTGACGAGATGAACGGATTTTTTCAGAGATACATGGCAGGTATTGAGAGTGAGAAAGATTTTCCTTTAAAAATGGCAAACTCCATGTGGCTTGACAATCAGCGAGTAAGCTTTAAAGATGATTTTATAGGAATAGGAACATACTGCTATAATGCAGACCTGTTTGAGGAGGAATTCAGTCCGAAAACAAAGGACAGTATAAACTCATGGGCAGAGGAAAAAACCGACGGCAGAATAAATAATCTGCTCGCAGATTGGAATGAAGATATTGTAACTGTGCTTGTAAATGCACTTACCTTTGACGGCAAGTGGGTAACACCATATAGGGCAGATAATGTATCCTCAAGAGAATTTACCAATGCTGACAACTCCACTGCGGAAATTGATATGATGACCGGCACAGAAAACTATTACTTTGATGACGGCACTGCAACAGGTTTTATTAAGAATTACCAAGGTAACCGATTTGTCTATGCGGCAGTTATGCCTAATGAGGATATTACGCTTAAAGATTACATTGATTCCGAAATGCCAAAGCTTACTGTTGACTATATAATAGAAAATTCCGAGGGCTGTACCTTAACAGCAAGCATGCCGAAATTTGAAACAGAATGTTCTTTTGCACCATTAAAATCTCTGCAATCCTTAGGAATGAAAGATGCATTTGATGGTAGTTTGGCGGATTTGTCAAAACTTGGTACAAGCAACGACGGCAGGAACTTATATATAAGTAATATAGTTCACAAAACCTATGTAAAATTCTTTGAAGAGGGAACTGAGGCAGCAGCGGCAACTGCAGTAATAATTGAGAAAGAAAACTGTGTTGAGATATCAGAAAAATCAGTTATACTAAACCGACCGTATATATATTTTATATTTGACAAACAGGAAAATATACCTGTTTTTGCGGGTACAGTATCACATTTTGATAATAAGTAAAACTAATTACCAACGGAAGGTAC
>CAMWIZ010000223.1 GCA_947174455.1 uncultured Clostridia bacterium
TTCACGGGTTCTTACGGTGGGAACTTGTTTTTTGTATTCTTTCTGGAAATCTACAGTGGTACGGTTTATTTTGACAGATATATTTTAGGTCACTGGACCATTGCCGAAGGTCTTATATATAAGCTGTTTGCAGATGATGCGGCAAATGAAAAGCATATGGCAATATCGCAAAAGCCAAATCTCATCAGAATTGTTATCGGCGTGGATTTCGGCGGTTCGGGTTCGGCTCACACGTTCGTTGCTACAGGCTTTGACAGGGGCTACAATAATCTTTATGCTCTTGCTTCCGAAAGAGTTGAATGCAAGGACAAGAACGGCAAGCAGATTTATATAGACCCTGACAAGCTCGGGGAGTTGTTCTGCGAGTTTGTTTACAGGATTATCGCCGTGTTTGGTTCGCCCGATGTTGTTTACTGCGACAGTGCGGAACAGACGTTAATTCTCGGCTTAAAATCAACCGCCCGAAAGAAAGGCTTAGGGTGGCTAAGAATAGAAAATGCTTTGAAAACTTCAATAAACGACAGAATCCGTTGTGCTTGACGGTCTTGGAAATTTAGGGGTTGGAAAGTATAAAATCACACCGAAAAGTGTTGTAAATTCGGCTGAAAGTGGTATAATTGGTACAAACAGTCGAGCGGTGGTAGAAGATGTGCATAAAATAGGTAATATTGATATTGAAAAATTTAAAGCGATTACTGATAAAAAAATACTAACAAATCAAGTGATTATTACAGACAACAGGATAAAACATATAATTGAACGAAGAGGACAAGATTTTTATAACGAGTACGGCAAGTATTTTTCTGATATTCTTGCAAATCCCGATTATATTTTTAAGGATGATAAAGAAAATACTGCACTTGTATCTAAATCATTTGTCCATAAGGGTTCAACAGTAAATTTGGTTTTGAGATTGGTAGTCGAAGGCGAAAATCCTGAATATAAGAACTCTATAATAACTGCTATAAAAGAAAGTAATAAGCGTTTTGCACAGCGATTGAGAAATAATGAGCCCGTTTACCGTGTTGACACCAATGAATAAAAGGTGTATAATATGAGTAGTATAACAGTAGGCTATTTGAGGTGGTAAAGTTCGTAGCGACCACACGCCGCTGGTAACGACAGGGAGAAATCCCGAGAGATGCAGGAGATTGCTACGCCTGCCAAATAGCCTACTATTTACTGATAAATTATATAATAAAATATTTTATAAAGCACGTTGAAAAATCAGCGTGCTATTTTTATGCCCGAAAGGAGGTGATACCCTATGATATGTCCATACAACCGAAAATCTGAAACTATGCATGAAGTTTGGAAACAAAAGCCCGATGAGGAAACGGAAACTCCCACACCGTCCAATGGTGAAACTGTCAGAACGATTGTATATAAGCTTATGAAATGCCAAAAAGAGCAGTGCGGAGCTTACTACAACGGCAGATGTCATTATTTCAATAGCGAACAAAAGCAAAATAACTGAGCTTTTACGGTGATGTAAAGGCTTTTTTTCTTGCCCCAGGCATGGCACAAAAAGGCTTATTTTTTATACACATTTTCAGAAAGGATTGAACATACATGAAAACAATACACGATATTTTATCGGGTATCGGCATAACTGTACCCGAGGATAAGAAAAAGGACTTTGAAACAGCCTTTAATGAAAATTATAAGACTGTTTCAGAGGTAGGAAAAATCACCGCCGCAAGGGATAATTACAAATCTCAGCTTGAAACGGCTCAAAAGGCGTTAAAAGAATTTGACGGCGTGGACGTTGCGGATCTTAAGGGGCAAATTATAAAGCTCACAGGCGATCTTGCAAAACAAGGTGCTGACTATGAGGCGAAAATTTCCGAAAGGGATTTTAACGACCTTGTAAGCAAGTATGCAGGCGAGTTCAAAGCTCGTGACGTGAAGGCGGTTATGCCCTTTCTTGACGTTGAAAAGCTGCGTCAGTCAAAGAATCAGAACGAGGATATAAAAACAGCCTTTGAGGCGGTAAAAAAGGATAACTCATATCTTTTCGAGGATGACAGTATTCCCAGAGTGGTTAGCTATACCTCCGGTCCCGACAATACAACAAACGATATCAAGACCAAAGCAAACGATGCTTTAAGGTCATTTTTTTGAAAGGAATGATTAAATTATGCCAACAAATATGATTTCAAGACAGAATGCAGAAGCAATTATCCGTGAACAAGTTGTACAGCAGGTTTTTCAGGACGTGCCGAAACAGTCGGTGTTTATGTCACTGGCTCGTAAAATGCCGAATATGACATCTAATCAGACAAGAATGAGAGTGCTTGATGTACTTCCAATGGCTTACTGGGTAAACGGCGATACAGGCTATAAGCAGACTTCGGAGCAAGCGTGGGACAATGTTTATATGACTGCGGCAGAGCTTGCGGTTATCGTGCCGATTCCCGAGGCGGTTCTCAGCGACGCGGAGTTTGATATTTTCGGAGAGGTTACTCCGAGAGTGAGCGAGGCTATGGGAAAGAAAGTTGATGAGGCTACAATTTTCGGTATTAATCGCCCGGCTGAGTGGCAGTCAGATATTATTACTCGTGCAAGACAGGCAGGCAACAACGTAGCCGCAAGCTCGACAAAGGATATGTACGACCTTATTCTCGGCGAGGGCGGCGTGTTTTCAAAAGTCGAGGAGCAGGGCTACAATGTTTCGGGTGCTGTTTCATCTCTCGGTATGAAAGCAAAGCTTAGAGGACTGAGAACAAATGACGGTGCGCCGATTTTCTCCACATCGATGCAGGGTGCTACGCAGTACGGTCTTGACGGAAACCCGATGTACTTTCCGACTAACGGAGCGTTTGATAACAGCGTTGCACAGCTTATTGTCGGCGATTTCTCGCAGGCGGTTTATTCTATCCGTCAGGATATTACCGTCAAAATCCTTGATCAGGGTATTATCCAAGACCCAAGTACTAAGGCGATTGTCTATAATCTCGCACAGCAGGATATGGTTGCACTCAGAGTTGTATTCCGTATGGGCTGGGCGCTCCCTAACCCTGCAACAAGACTTGACAGCGACAGAACAGGCTGTCCGTTTGCATATCTCGAGCCGACAACTCCTG
>CAMWIZ010000224.1 GCA_947174455.1 uncultured Clostridia bacterium
TTCAAACATCAGGTCAGTACACATTTTCTATAATGGACTTTTGAGTATTTTGTTTCAGATTTGAATAAAATAAGTAAAACTAAACTTTACAATAGAGAACTGCATGCACACCACACCCTCTGTGGTCTCGACGCTTCTACACTATCAAAAGTGATAAAGCGTATCCGCCAAAAAGTTAATAAAAATAGAGATGACACAGACGTAAAAACTACAGCTGATTGATCAAATGAATATAGAACATTCTCACCACCCAGAGAAAAACACATTTATTTCCATCTTAGATGGAAATCTTTCAGACGAGAACATGCATAGCACTATGTTACAATAGAGAAAGGCATCTCAAAAGAGAAGTTAAATGTCAAAACACAACAGAAAAATATGAATATGTATAAGCAGCATTAGAATCAAAAAATCTATATCAAAACACTCTACAAAGTTGAAGAAGGATTAAATATTTGGCCCTATAGACATGTAAGACTTTGAAAAGTCAGAACCTTCCATAAATAAAAATATAGATAATGGAAAATCATTTGATTTTGGAAAAACATCTTTAGATTATGCAAAGTTCCGTGACATTTATCCGCAAGAATTTTATCAAAAAATTGTTGATCGTAATTTATGTGTAGACGGACAATCTGTTCTTGATATTGGAACAGGGACAGGTGTTCTTCCAAGGAATATGTATAAGTACGGGGCAAAATGGACTGCTACGGATATTTCAGAAAGTCAAATCGAACAGGCAAAAATTCTTTCAAAAGGTATAGATATAGACTATTACGCTGTATCAACAGAAGATATAGACTTTCCGGATAATTCTTTTGATGTAATTACAGCCTGTCAATGTTTTTGGTATTTTGACCATGAAGCAGTTATGCCTAAATTTTATCGTATGCTTAAACAGGGAGGATGTATTCTTGTTTTATATATGGCATGGCTGCCTTTTGAAGATAAGATTGCAGGAGCAAGTGAAAATCTTGTGTTGAAATATAGTCCTAATTGGAGTGGTGCAGGGGAAACAGTTCATCGAATAGAAATACCTGATTGCTACAAAGAAAATTTTGAACTTGTGTACCACGAAGAATTTACTCTAAAAGTACCATTCACTCGTGAAAGCTGGAACGGCAGAATGAAATCTTGTCGGGGAGTTGGTGCATCACTCACCGAAAAAGAGGTTGCAATGTGGGAGCAGGAACACAGAAAACTTCTTGAACATATTGCTCCTGATGAGTTTGATATTCTGCATTACGGTGCTATTGCCGAAATTAGAAAGAATTAAATTACAGTTTCTCTATTTCATTCTACCTTGATGAATTAAAATTTTTTGGGGGAAATTTACTTATGGAATTATGGGATGCTTACGATGAGGATTTAAACAAGATTAAGAACATGGCATTGATTCGAGGGGAACGTATTCCCAATGGTATTTTTCATTTGGTTTGCGATATTATTGTAAAGCATACGGATGAAAGCTATTTGTTAATGCAGAGAGATAGCCGTAAAAATTTTGGCGGTATGTGGGAAGCTACAGCAGGAGGTTCAGCTTTGCAGAATGAAACCCCTTTGCAATGTGCAATAAGAGAACTTCGGGAAGAAACGGGGATTTATGCTGGGGATTTGATTGAAGTGGGGCGAGTAATAGATTATAGTAACAATTCGATTTATGTTGAGTTTCTGTGTATAACTAATTGTGACAAGGACTCTGTCACCCTGCAGCCCGGTGAAACTGTTGCGTATAAGTGGGTAAGCAAAGATGAGTTGGTTGCCATGAAAAAGGACGAATTAGTAACCGAACGTATGCAAAAGTTTATTGAGGAATTACAAGTGTAAATTCCGATTTACAGGACTAAAATAATTATATTTTTTAAACTGCCTCATTGCATGGAAGTATTTATTGGAGTATGCTTTTAAGTAGGAGGTGCTGTAATATGGCAAATGAGAATAAAAAAGATTTTAACGCTATGCTGAATGATTGCAAGGATATGCCGAAAATTCAGATTATTACCGATGAAAAGAGCATTAAAAAATACGGTGGTGACAAAATGTATTTTGCTCCGCCCATTGATTATGATAGGGTAATGCGGCTTGTACCGTTTGGAAAACTGCTTACGATTGGGAAAATAAGAGATTACTTTGCAGAGAAAAGCGGAGCAGATTTTACAGAACCGATTACAGCGGGAATTTTTGTATCTATCGTGGCATGGGCGAGCTTCCAGCGTTCCGACGATGAAACACCGTTTTGGAGGACGTTGAAAGCAAACGGTGAGCTAAATCCAAAATATCCCGGCGGTATTGAAGTTCAGAAAGAAAAGCTTGAAGAAGAAGGACATACTATAATTAAAAAGGGACGCAAGAATATTAGATATTTTGTTAAGGATTACGAAAATGTTCTTTTTGAATTAAAATAAATGATTTTCGTTTTATCACCGTAACTACCAACAACAAATTAACAAAATATTTTCCGCCCGTTGATTGCAATTTGCTGACAGTGGGTGAGTATGTATGAACAAAGTGCAAGATAAGTCAAATGATAAATGTAAGAAAATAGAAAAAACCGTAATTCCGATATTTACTGTATCGGGGTTGCGTTTTTTTAATCATACTCCTGTATCTCTGTAATGTATGGATTATAATCCTACAGCATTGCAAGCTTTTTTTGAAAAAATATGTACATACAGGCACTTTTCTGTTAGAATAAAATATAATTTATAGACAGGAGAGTTTAGTAATGAGGGTTCTTATAGGTACAACAAATCCATCTAAGGTCGGTCGTTTTAAGGAGATTTTGCGTGGATACGATATTGAATTTTTAACACTGTCTGACCTGAATATTTCCGATGAGCCACTGGAAAACGGCAGAACACCAAAGGAAAATGCTGTCATAAAGGCGGAATTTTACGGAAAGTATTTTGACGCTGTTATCTGTAACGATTCGGGACTGTATTTTGATTCATTACCGCTTGATGATGAAAGGCAGCCGGGACTTCACATTCGTTCACCAAAAGGAAAACGTCTTGATGATGAGGAAATGATTGAGTACTACAGCGACCTGGTTAACTCTCTTGGAGGTAGAGTACTTGCCTATTAT
>CAMWIZ010000225.1 GCA_947174455.1 uncultured Clostridia bacterium
GTAAATAATATCAAGTAATTCTTTATCAATAGTTGTAACAAAAATTAAAGCCTTCCTTAAACAAGCGAAGGAAAGGCTTTAATTTTTATTTTCCCATTATATTCGGGATTAGCCCTCTGCAGGTGCACCTACAGGACAGACATTTGCACAGTTACCGCACTCAATGCAAGTATCTGCGTTAATCTCATACTTGCCATCGCCCTCAGCAATAGCCTCTATAGGACACTCTGCTGCACAAGCACCGCAAGCAATGCACTCATTGCTAATTACATATGCCATGGTGAAATCCTCCTTGAAAATTTATCGACAATATTTTATCACATTACAACAAAAATTGCAACACCTTTATTTAAACTACTTATTGAAAATATATATGATTTGTCAAAAGAAAATAGAACAGCAATACATAATTTCCAAACCTATTCCAGCCCTTTAAGCTGCTCCAGTTCCTTCCTGTCCACACGAATCTGTGCATCCTTTATTACCTTTAAATCTTTGCTGTTAAATGTAGCAGGTGCTGCATCGGGCGATTTATTTAGACGAACCTTAACAATCTGACTGATGGGGTTTACCTCAATAACCACGCCGTCACCGTTTGGCGAGCTTACTATGGCACCTACCTTAGGTACCTTTTTCAACATATCGTTATATGCCTCCTGCTCGTACTTCAAACAACACATCAGTCTGCCGCACGTTCCCGATATTTTTACAGGACTTAATGACAGGCCTTGCTCCTTAGCCATTTTTATGGAAACCGGCTGAAATTCTCCCAAATATGTTGAACAGCAAAGCGGTCTGCCGCACACACCTATTCCGCCAAGCATCTTTGCTTCGTCACGCACACCTATTTGCCTAAGCTCTATTCGTGTACGGAAAACAGACGCCAGATCTTTTACCAACGCACGGAAGTCTACTCTACCGTCAGCAGTAAAGTAAAAAAGAATTTTGTTGTTATCAAATGTATATTCAACATCAACAAGCTTCATTTCAAGCTTGTGTTCCTCTATCTTTTTTAAACAAATATCAAAAGCTTTCTTTTCTTTTTTCTCGTTCTCCTGCAAATGATTCAAGTCATCTTCGGTAGCAACCCTTATCAATTTTTTTAAAGGGTGAACTATATCTTCATCGTTAACCTTCTTGTTGGCGGTGGCAATACAACCGCACTCAACACCTCTTGCCGTTTCGACAATAACCCTGTCGCCAACGTTGAGTTTGTTATCCTCCGGGTCAAAATAGTATACCTTACCGACTTCTTTAAATCTAACTCCAACAACCTCTGCCATAAAATCCTCCTTTTATTACGGAAAGCAAAAGCACGTATATTACTTTATTGATTAGTTTGTATGTCTGCTTCGGCGTATACTCGCACACAGCCATGTTACAAGCAAGTTCATATTACAGTTTTGTGCAAGCATTGTTTCCGCCTGTGCGACTACCTCTTGAAGCTTAATTATTGAGCGTTTTCTCAAACTTCGGGCAATATCCGTCACATACTGCGGAACATTTTGACTCGGCACATACCTTTCTTCTATAGCCATATTCAGAATAACCGACAATCGGTCAAGTACCCGCTGCATAAGCACCTTGTTATTTACCAATTTTCCTGTGGCAATCAAAAGCGGCAGTTCAACGTTGTTTGTTATGGCTACGGCTATTTCCTTCGCCAGCATATCTGCCTCCAAGTCCTTTTCCTGCTCAGAGCTGTCCTCAATTTTAAAAATTGCCGAACGTGAGCGAACCGTCTGCAACAAGGTAGACGAGGACTCAGTAACAATAATAAAGCGAACATTTTGCGGCGGCTCTTCCAGAATTTTTAATAAGGCATTCTGTGCTTCGGTCGTCATTTTGTCAAAAATAAGGTACACCTTACCTGACGCTTCATTGGGCTTGATAAAACAATCACTTATCATGGTACGAATTTCACCGACACCGATAGCCTGCTTTTTGTCTGTAATTTTAACCGTATAAATGTCGGGGTGGATATCCTCATCTGCCTTACGGCAGTTTTGGCACCTCTCACAGGGACAATCAATATCACTGCTGCACACGCTTGCCTTGGCAATATACTGTGCAGCCGACCTTCCCTTTGAAATCACCGAACCCTCAAGCACTATTGCATGAGGAAGTCTGTGTGATGCAATCAATGATTCAATTTGGCGGCAAATCGGGGTATCCCCAATAACGTCACTCAAACCCATAAAAATCCCCCAAGAATACAAACTACACTGCAATTTTACCATATATCAAAGATAAATGCAAAAGTTTTTTATGGTTAGTCCGCAACAGTAAGTATGTTTCTGTTATCCCCCAAAGGTTGCCGTGTTTGTTAGAATTTGACCGTTTTTTATTTCAATAACTCCATAAGACGACGTATATTTGTGTAAAGAACCGGGATTAAGTATATACATACCTTCCTTGTATCCCTCGTACGCTTCGTGTGTATGACCGAAAAGAACAATGTCCGCATTCCTCTTGTGACCCTCTTGCACAATCCCGCATAAACCGTGCTTAACACCGTAAGCGTGGCCGTGTGTCATAAATATGCGTTTACCCTCTATCACCCTTTCATCGCATAACGGAGCGGGTGTTGACCAATCATTATTTCCCTTAACAGATATAAACATCTTGTCCGAAAACTGCCCTTTAATTTCATCAAACTCTTCCATACCGTCACCCAAGAAAATAACTACCTCTGCATTGTTCTGCATTCTAACGAGATTATAAAAGCTGTTATAGTCACCGTGGGTATCTGATACAACCAAAATTTTCATATTCTTCTCCTTGTTTTAGTAATACTAGGGAAACACTGAATGAATCTCGCCTGACGGCGTGGCGCTCATCTTGCCTGCGGCTTTTCGTCAACTCGAACTCAACTCTCTTGAAATACGTCAGCATTCCTGCGGTATTTTCGTCCAATTTGTCTAAAAATCCGACTTCGCAATCTAAGTACAATATTTTATCAGTACTTCCCTAATTTATATATTAGGTGCAAAATACTTCTACTATAATTCTACTAAAACTTCATTATACACAAATTCCGCAAAAATGCAACCGCCGAAAAATACATTATCATATTCTACTA